>DASUKS010000201.1:0-2296 GCA_036278595.1 Dehalococcoidia bacterium | reverse complement strand
TTCGTGGTCGCGCTCGGCGTGCTCCTCGTCGTGCACGAGCGCCGCATCCCGCTGCTGGCGCGCCGAGCCATGGTGGCTGCTGCGGTGCTGACGGTGGGCGTGTGGATGGTCGCTGGCCAGGTGACGTCGGCTCGCGGTGCGCAGCATGCGTCGCAGGCAGAGCTCAACGGGTTGGCAGCGATCGGCGCGGATCCGCTCGACTGGATCGACCGAGCGACGCACGGGCAGGGTGTCGCCTACCTCGGGCAGGAGTTGTCGCCGCCGCTCGGCGACCCGACCGGGCTCTGGCAGGAGCAGTTCTGGAACCGGTCGCTGCAGGAGATCGACACCCTCGACTCGAGCGCGCCCGGCCCCGCGATCAGCGTCACGCCGGGACTCGCCAAGCCGGACGGCTCGCTCTCGCCCGACCCCGGATTGCCGTACGCGCTCGCAGACGGCGGCGTCACCTTCCAGGCGCAGGAGATCGCGCGCCACGGCAGCCTCATCCTCTACCGGCTGCCGTCACACCCGTGGAAGCTCAAGCAGTCGGTGATCGGCCTCACCGGCGACGGCTGGCTCATCGGCAACGGAGCCGGCCAGCCCGCCGAAGGCACATTCGCGTACTACGGGCCGGAGCGCACCGTGGGAACGTTGTCGGTGCAGATCGCGAGCACGCTGTGCCCGACGAATGCGCCGGTTCAGCACGCGATCGTGCGCGTGGGGCCTGTGGCTCTGAACGACCAGCAGAAGCCGGTCGTGCAGCGCGCGGTGTTCGTGCGCCGCATCGTCGTGCCGACCTGCAAGGACCCGCGCAACCGGTCGGTGAAGCTCACCTTCGCCGCTCGCCCACCCGTCGCGGTCACGGTTACCGTCACGCCGACGATCCAGCCCAGCTCGTACGGCGGCTCGAGCGACTCGCGCCAGCTCGGCGCGCAGGTCGGCTACAGCTGGTCGAAACGCTAAAGGGCGCGTAGACGCTCGGGGTGCTTGCGCACGAAGCGCAGCACGCCCGCCCAGTGCCAGAGCGTGCGCCGCGTCAACCAGCGCTTGTCGGTCTCCGCCTTGTGCTCGTGGCGGACGATCGCCTGCGGCACGTACCAGCGCTCCCAGCCGGCCTGCGCGGCGCGATATGCGAGATCGATGTCTTCGCCGTAGAGGCGGAAGCGCTCGTCGAAGCCGCCGAGCTCGTCGAGCATCGCGCGCCGCAGCAAGAGAAAGCCGCCGAGCATCCAATCCGCTGCGACCGGTTCCGCCGGCGGCGCCTCGTCGAGATGGAAGTGATGCCGTTGCGGAACGACGAGCCGGAGCGGTGTGCGGCGCACGATCGTGCCGGTCACCGTCGGGAAGCGGCGGCGCGACGGCTGCCAGCTCCCGTCGGGAAACTCCATGCGCGGGCCTGCGATGCCGCAACGCGGATGCTGTTCCATGAACGAGCGCAACGCAGCGACGGCACCGGGCTGCGGTTCGGCGTCGGGGTTCGCGGCCAGAACGAGGTCCGCCGTGGTCGACGCGAAGCCGCGATTGAGGTTGGCGCCGAAGCCGAGCGGCCGGTCGTTGTGCACCGCTTCGACGCCGGCGGGGACAGAGCCGGGGACGTTCGCGATCACGACCAGCTCGTCTACCTGCTCGCGCAGCAGCGGCAGAGACTTCGACAGCTCCGTCGGATGTCCGTGCGAGACGACGACCGCGGCGACCTTCATGCGAGCACCGTCCGATATGCCTCGACCGTACGGCGCGCGCTCGCTTCCCATGTGAACAGCCGCGAGCGCTCGAGCCCTTTCTGCCGGTAGAGCTCGCGCTGCTCGATGGCGTCGCGCACCGACGGCGCGGCCGCGTCGCCGACAACCTCGCGCAGCGCCGCGTCGCCGGACACGACGACCGGCGTGCCACTCGCCATCGCCTCCAGCGCGGGAATGCCGAAACCCTCGTAGCGCGACGGCAGCACGAGCGCCGCGGCTCCGCGGTAGAGCGCTGCGAGCTCTGCCTGTGCGACATAGCCGCGCACGTCGGCACCTTCCCGTTTGAGCTGCGCAGCCAGCCGCGCGTCTTTCTTGGGGCCGACAACGACGAGCGGCAGCCCGGCCTCCCGCGCCAGCGCGAGCGCCTTCAGCGGATCCTTCCTCTGCTGCACCGCGCCGACGAAGAGCGCATAGCCGCCGCGCTCGTCGCCGGGCGCGAACACCGGGTCGACGCCGTGCAGGGCAACCGTGATCTTGTCGGATGCGACGTCGTAGAGCTCCATGGCATCCGCTTTCGTCCGTTCGGAAGGAACAACGATCGCGTCCGCCCGTCGCGCCGAACGCGGCACGAACGTGCG
>DASUKS010000200.1:0-7466 GCA_036278595.1 Dehalococcoidia bacterium | reverse complement strand
CTTCCGGCGCGCCATCACCGCCGCGCGCCAGATCCCCGAAGCCGGCGAGGCCGACCTCGCGCGCCTGTACGAGGCGCTCGGCGACGTCTGCGAGCTCGCCGCGCTCTATGCCGACGCGACGGACGCCTATCGCTCCGCGCGCCGGCTCGCGGTCGACGACCGGGAGCTGCTGCGCCACGTGCTGATCAAGGACGGCGTCGTCCGCGAACGCGTCGGCCGCTACCCCGACGCCCTCCGGTGGTACGCGCGCGCCCTCCGCGAAGCGCTCCCCGGCGATGCCGCGGACCGCGCGCGCATCGCCACCGGCTACGCCGCAGTCCGCTTCCGCCAGGGCAAATACGCCGACTGTGCGGCCTGGTGCCGTCGCGCCATCCCGGACGCCGAGGCCGGCGGCAACCGCGCGAGCCTCGCACATGCCTACTTCCTCCTCGGCCATGCGTCCACGTTCCTCGGCGGTGGCGAGGGGCCCGAGTTCCGCCGGCGCGCCCTCGAGATCTACGAGGAGCTCGGGGACCTCGTCGGGCAGGCGAACGTCCTGAACAACATGGGCGTCGCCGCCCACATGTACGAGGGCGACTGGAAGCGCGCGCTCGACTTCTTCCGCCGCAGCCGCGAGGCCCGCGAGCGCGCGGGCGACATCATGGGCGCCGCCACCGCATCGAACAACATCGGCGAGATCCTCTGGGAGCAGGGGCATCGTGATGAAGCCGTCGCGCTCTTCACGTCCGCGCTCGAGACCTGGCGCGGCGCCCGCTACCCGATCGGCGTCGCGGTCGCCACGGCGAACCTCGGCTGGGCCGCCGCCCGTTCCGGCGACCTCGAACGCGGCCGCCGCCACCTCGAAGACGCGCTCGCCATCTTCCACGAGATCCGCGCCGACGCGTTCGTCTTCGAGACGCGCGTCCGCCTGGCGCAGGTGCGCGCGCTCGAGGGCCAACGCGACGGACTGGGCGACGAGATCGACGCGCTCATCGCCCAGGGCGAGCGCATCGATGGCGTCGGGCACGTGGCACCGGCCCTGTTCCGCCTCCTCGCCGAGGAGCGCGCGCTCGATGGGGACGTTGCCGCCGCCTCGCGCGCCATCACCGAGAGCATCGACCGTGCCCGCGCGGCCGGCGCCTGGCACGACCTGATGCTCGCGCTCGAGACCGCCGTGCAGCTCATGCTCGCGCCGCCCGAAGCCGCGAGCGCCTACTCGCGCGAGGCGCACGACATCCGCGCACGCCTCGACATCGCCGCCCACGCCGATGCCGTCCCGCCGGCCGCCGCCGCCGTCCCTTGAGCGAAGCGCGCGCGCCCACGACACTCACGCCATGAGCATCGATCCCGCGCGCCTCCAGGCGATGCACGCCGGCAAATTCCCCTCCCTGCTCGGCGTGCGCTTCGTCGAAGCCGCGCCAGACCGCGTCGTCGCGGAGATGGAGGTGCGCGACGAGCACTGCACCGTCCCCGGCGTCATGCACGGCGGCGCCATCATGGCCTTCGCCGACACGCTCGGCGCCACCGGCACCGCGCTCAACCTCCCCCGCGGCGCCGGCACCACCACCATCGAGTCGAAGACCAACTTCTTCGCCGCTGCGCACCCGGGCGAGACCATCCGCGCCGAATGCACGCCGCTGCATCGCGGCCGCCGGACGATGGTGTGGCAGACGCGCATCCTCTCGCCGCAGGGCAAGCTGCTCGCGCTCGTCACCCAGACGCAGATGGTGCTCGAACCGCCGAAGCCGTAGGCCGCGAGCGGGCGGCGCTGGCGAGCGGCCGGCGTCTCACGCACGCCATCCGCTCGATGCGCCCCGGCGGGCGCGTTGTGCTCCCCTTCGCCGCGGCGCAGCATGAGATTCGTCTACAGCTCGATGCGCTACCACCTTCCGGCGCTGCGGCCCACACGGGCAGCGGGAGCGCGTGAGAGCCGGTACCGACCGGGTGCTCGCTCCACTCTCGCTGGCTCGTGACGGACGGCGCACGCGTTCGTTCGCCTGCATCGCGCTTGCACTTCAACTCACACAAGGACGGTGCTATGGTGAGCCTCGGTGTCTCGCAAAACGATACTGATCATCGAGGGCCAGCCGCAGGTGCTCCGCCTTCTCTCGTGGGTGCTCGCAGAGGAGGGCTACGGCGTGGATAGCGTCAGCAATCCGCTCGACGCCACGAACCACGTCATCACCAACCGACCCGACGTGGTCATCTTCAACACCGGCCTGCCCGATGAGCGAAAGAAGGAGTGGATCGACGAGTGGCGCGACAGCGTGCCCGGCATGCACGTGCTCGACCTCCGCGATCCCGCCACATCCCCGCGCCGCCCGTCCGAGATCGGCGCCGACGACGTCCTCACCACCCCCTTCCAGGTCGACCGCCTCCTCGACGTGGTCAAGAGCTTTTTCGGCTGAGGCGGCGGGGCGAGGAGGTGCGCGCACCGCTCCGGACACTGTCATTCTGAGCGAAGCGAAGAATCGCTCCGCACGCCAGACAAGGCACTGTTTATCGGCCGTGTCCACGTAGGCATCGAACGATGAACTGACAACTGTGAACTGCGACCTACCCGGCCTTACGCCCCCGTCGGCGCCTCCTGCTGCGGAGGCGAAGGCGACGCCGGCGACTCGCTCCCGGTGTCGAGCGCGAACGGCGGGTACTCCTGCACGAACCCCGCCAGGTACACGTACAGCCGCGCATGCCAGCGCATGTACCCACGCAGGAAGTCGAAGATCCCCTGCGAGTACGTCTCGTTCGCCAGGATCATGATCGCCGCGATGATCGCCAGGATGAACGCGACGATCCCCAGCAGCCCCAGCACGATCGCGTGCGGTATCGCCAGGATGATCCGCAGCAGCACGTTACCCGCCGTCGGCTCCCCCGAAGGATGCACCTCGAAGCGGATGCCCGTGCGCGGGTCATCGAGCGCGAACTTGTCCGTGAGCATGTAGAAGTACGAGTAGACCGCGGCCAGGTACGCGAGCCAGCGCTGCATCCCCTTCGGCGATTCCTCGAAGTACGTCTGCGCGCCCTTCTGCGAGATCAGGATCGCCGCGACGATCGGCACGACGAGGTACGCGAGTCCCAGGATCCACCCGAGCGCATTTGCGAGGATCCCGAGCACGATCAGGATCAGCAGCCGGATCGCGATCTGCGTCCGGTCGTACTTCTCCTGCTGGACGACGTCGTAGGTGACTCCGTAGGTTGCCATCGCTGCCTCCTCGATTGGACGCCCTCAACAGCCCTATCCTACGCCACCACGTCAAGCCACCGCCCGCCGCGCCCACTATCACTATCAACTAATGAATCATGGACTCAGTTCACAATCGCCGAGTACACGATGCTCTTGATCTGCCCCCGGAAGTTGAACGTCGCCGATGGCATCAACTGCGTCATGAAGATCACAAACAGGTCCTCGGCCGGATCGACCCAGAAGATCGTCGAGGCAGCGCCGCCCCAGTAGTAGTCGCCCGCCGCGATCGACCCCGCCCCCACCGCATCGAGCGTCATCGCGAACCCCAGCCCGAAGCCGATCGCGTCGTACGCTGTCTCCGAGTACATCCCGACCGCCATCTCGGCCAGGCTCTTCCCGCCCGTGAGGTGGTTCTGGGTCATCATCCACAGCGTCCGCGGGCCCAGGATGCGCGCGCCGTCCAGTTCGCCGCCGCGACGCAGCATCTCGCAGAAGCGCGCGTAGTCCGCGGTCGTGCTGACGAGGCCGCCGCCGCCCGAGAAGAATGACGGCTCCTCGTGGTACCGGCTCGTCTCCGGGTCGTCCATCAGCTTGAGCGACTTGTTCGCCGCGCGACGGTACCCCGCCGCGAGGCGGTCGCGCTTCTCCGGCGGCACGTAGAACGCCGTGTCCTTCATCCCCAGCGGTTCGAAGATCACCTCGCGCAGGTACTCGTCGAACGGCTTGCCGCTGATCGCCTCGACGAGATACCCGCAGACGTCGGTCGAGTACGAGTACATCCAGCGCGACCCCGGGTCGAAGCGCAGCGGCACATCGGCGAGCTTCTCGACGAACGTCCGCAGCGTTTCGTCGCCGCCGCGGTTCACCCCCAGCTCGACGTATCGCCGGTCGGCCGGGTGCACCGCGCCTTCGCCGCCGACCGCCGCCAGCCCGCCGCCGTACGACAGTCCGCTCTGGTGGCTCAGGATGTGCCGGAAGCTGATCGGCCGCTCCGGCGGCCGCGTCTGCATCGACGCGCCCTCGCCGGAGACGTAGACGCGCTGGTCCTTCCACTCCGGTATGTAGCGCGAGACCGGGTCGTCGACCTGGAAGTAGCCCTGCTCGTAGAGCGACATCAGCGCCACCGACGTGATCGGCTTCGACATGGAGAAGATGCGGAAGATCGTGTCGTCCTGCATCGGCCGCGCGCGCTCGCGGTCCATGTTCCCCTGCGAGCTGAAGTACGCGACCTGCCCCTGGCGCGAGACCACCGTCTGGCACCCCGCGATCTTGCCCGGCTGGATGTAGCTGCGCTCCAGGTGCTCCGTGACCCGCGCGAGCCGCTTCGGGTCGAACCCCGCCTTCTCCGGCGCCACGTCGAACATGCGACAAACCCTCCCGTTTACGTGAACTGCCACCAGAGTACGCCCGCCCGCATACGTTTGACCAGATCCGGCAGCCAATCGCGTACCATCGTGCGCATGACGACGAAGCGCGCGCCCGCCGCCCGCGGCAACATCACCGCCGACGTCGCCCGCCGCATCGCCATCCGCGCGCAGGGGCTCGCCCAGACCGCCGACCGCCCGAAGACCGCGGGCGACGTCCTCCGTCGCGTCGCCGCCGTGCAGCTCGATACGATCTCCATCCTCGCGCGGTCGCACGAGCTTGTGACGTACGCCCGCGCGGGCGCGATCGGCCGGCAGGCGGTCGAAGATGCGTACTGGGGCGGCGCCGGCGCCTTCGAGTACCACGCGCACGCCAACTGCATCCTCCCGATCGAGTCGTGGCCCTACTTCGCCTTCCGCCGTCGCACGATGCGAGAGCATCGATGGGCGCAGCCCCCGTCGAAGGCGTACCGCGAGGTGCAGGCGCGTCTCCGCGAAGGTCCGGTCACCGTCACCGACCTCGGCGGCGGCCGCAACGGCACGGCAGGATGGTGGAACTGGTCCGACGCCAAGATGGCGGTTGAGGCGATGTACTATCGCGGCGAGGCCATCTGCACGTCACGCCGCAACTGGAAGCGCGTCTACGACCTGCCCGAACGCGTCCTACCGCCCGACGCGCTCGCGCACGAGCCCGACGACGCGGAGTGCTACCGCTACCTCGTGCAGGCGACGGCGCGCGCCCGCGGTGTCGCGACGCGCCGCGACCTCGCGTCGTATTTCCTGCTGCTCCTGCGCCGCCTTGCGCCCGACCTCGACCGCGATCGCCTGCTGGACGACACGATCGCCGACAGCGGCCTCATCCCGGTGGAGGTCGAAGGCTGGCCCGAACCCGCCTACGCCGACACGGCCGCGCTCAACGCGCGCGGGCCGCTGCGCCATCGGCCGGTGCTGCTCTCGCCGTTCGATTCGCTGGTCTGGGCGAACCCGCCGTCCGCCGGCCTGCCATCGCGCGAGTACACCGAGCGCCTCTTCGGTTACACGTACACGCTCGAGGTCTACCTGCCGAAGCACAAGCGCGAGCACGGCTACTACACCATGCCCCTGCTCGCCCGCGGCCGCATCGCCGGCCACGTCGACCCCGCGCGCGAAGGCCGCACGCTCGTCGCCCGCAACGTCGCCCTCGACGACGAGACCTATGTCGACGATCTCGCCGCCGCCCTCCGCGAAGCCGCATCGTGGGTCGGCTGCACCGACATCCGCATCGACTCCGTGCGCCCGAAGGCTCTCGCCCCCGCCCTTCAGCGCGCCCTCGGCTGATCCCCCATCTGCGCGTTCCCGCGTTCCCGCGTCCCCGAGCTGCCTCCACCCGAGACATTTGCGCCCATCTCCCTGGTAAGTGGCTTCGGGACGTGAGCGCGCGGCTCACGAGAACGTCCGCCTATTGCAGCTCCCCTTCCCTTTAGGGAAGGGGCCGGGGGTTAGGTCGTTCCGGGCCGCCCGCAATGTTCATCTCCCAGGCGCCGCTCCCGCGGCGTGGCGATCTGCGGATCACACTCGACGTTTGACGCGGCCGGATCTGCCCCCTAGAATCGGGGCGCGCGGTGGGGATGGGTACGGAGAAGGATTCTCGCATGCAACGACGCGCTCTCGGCCGCCGTCGCCTCGCCTTCATCGCCATCCTCGTCCTTTTCGCCTGCGGCTGCCGCGACCCCTGGATCCGCGTCCAGAACGTCGGCACCTCCCCGGCGCAGATCAGCGTCACCTACTACGACAGCAACGGCAACGCCGTCTCGACCGACAGCCGCCAGGTCGGCCCCGGCGCCTCGACCGTCTTCTCCGTCTCCGGCAACGATGCCCTTTCGAAGGGCTACCGCGGCTCCGCCGTCATCGAGAGCGACCAGCCCGTCGTCGCCATCCGCCGCACCGATACGACCGGCAACAACCGCGACATGATCGATGGTGAGACGCTCACCGCGAACGGCGGCGGCGGCACGCTCTACCTTCCGCTCGTAATGAATGCCTCCGGCGTGTTCAACTCCTGGACCAGCCGCATCAACATCCAGAACCTCAGCTCGTCGAACACCGCGTGCATCACGCTCACCTACATCAGCGCGGCGTCCGGTAGCGAGGTCGCATGGGACCCCGCGAAACCGTCGAGGGCCACGCCGACCGCATCGACCTGCCCCTCCGGCACCCTCACGCTCGCGCCCAACGCGACGGTCGTGCGCGAAGCCGGCACGCTGAGGGCGCCCGGCGGCTTCACCGGCTCCGTCCGCATCGACGCCACATCCACCGGCTCGGCGTCGCCGGTCGTCTCCGCGACGGTCGACACCGCGAACCCGGCGTTCAACCTGCTCACGTCGTATCACGCGCTCACCGACGACGACCTCGGCACCAACGTCCTCCTGCCGCTCATCGAGCGCGATGCCGGCCCGGATGGCTCCTACCGCACGCTCTTCGAGATGCAGGGGAAGACGTCCACCACGAAGGTCACGGCGCAGCTGCGCTTCGAAGGCACGGACGCCGGCGGCAACTACATCGCGAAGAGCAACACCGTCTCGTTCACCGGCTCGCAGTTGTGCGACCAGGTGGCAAGCGACGAAGGCAACTGCCTGGCCGCGGGCGATGTTCTCCCGCCCGGCTTCAGCGGCTCCGTGACGATCAGCGCGTCCTCGCCGATCGCCGTTGTCGCGCAGCGCGGGAGCTACCTCGCCGACTTCGGCACCTACCGTGGCATCGCATCGAACGATGGCGGCGCGCGCGTCGCCCTCCCCGCGATCAAGCGCAACTCGTGGCTGCGCGTGATGCCGGCCGACGGCGGCGCGGCGAACATCCGCATCCGTTACTTCAGCTCGCAACTCCCCGGCGGCGAAGCCGACTCGGCGCCGATCGGCGTGCAGGGCCTGGCGACGATCTTCCAGGCGAACGACCCCGCGATC
>DASUKS010000199.1:0-2921 GCA_036278595.1 Dehalococcoidia bacterium | reverse complement strand
TCCTCGCGGCGCGTGCTGCTGCCGGCGATGTCGATCGCGGGGAAGACGCGGCGCTCGGCGAGGCGGCGGTCGAGCCGGAGCTCCTGGTTACCGGTGCCCTTGAACTCCTCGAAGATGACCTCGTCCATGCGGCTGCCGGTGTCCACCAGGCAGGTCGCAATGACGGTCAGGCTGCCGCCTTCCTCGCAGTTGCGGGCGGCGCCGAAGAAGCGCTTCGGCGGGTAGAGCGCGACCGGGTCCATACCGCCGGTCAGCGTGCGGCCGCTCGGCGGCATCGCGAGGTTGTAGGCGCGGGTGAGGCGCGTGATGCTGTCGAGCAGGATCACGACGTCGGTGCCGCCCTCGACGAGCCGCTTCGCGCGGTCGAGCGCCATCTCGGCGACGCGCGTGTGGTCTTCGACCGGCTCGTCGAAGGTCGAGGCGACCACCTCGCCCTTCACCGAGCGCTTCATGTCGGTGACTTCCTCCGGGCGCTCGCCGATGAGCGCGACCATGAGGTGGATGTCCGGGTAGTTCTCGGCGATGCCGCGGGCGATGGCCTTCAGCAGGAACGTCTTGCCGGCCTTCGGCGGCGAGACGATGAGACCGCGCTGGCCGCGGCCGATCGGCGAGATCAGGTTGATCAGCCGGCCGGAGAGGTCGACGTTGCTCGCCGTCTCCAGGTTGATCATCTGGTTGGGGAAGATGGCAGTGAGGTTCTCGAAGTACGGCCGGTTCTTCGCGACCTCCGGGTCGAGGCCATTGACGTGCTCGACGCGGAGGAGGCCGTAGTACTTCTCGCTGTCCTTCGGCGGGCGGACCTGACCGGTGACGTAGTCGCCGGTGCGCAGGCCGAAGCGGCGGATCTGCGACTGGCTGACGTAGACGTCGTTGGAGCCGGGGAGCAGCGACTCGCCGCGCAGGAAGCCGTAGCCGTCATCCACGATCTCGAGGATGCCGCCGGTGAAGAGCGCGTTCTCGCGCTCCTGGTCCGTCATCGGTTGCTGGCCATCGTCCGGTGGCACGTCGCGCGGTTGGCGCGGCTCGCGTGGAGCACCGGCGGGTGCACGTCGTCGTTCTCTTACAGCGCCCATGGTTGGCCCTCGACTACTTTCGCTTGTTCGGTTGTGGTTGGTTGGATTGCGGTTTGTCCTCGTGATGCCCCACGACGGGCACGGCCACACGAGCCTTCGGCGAACCGAATAGTGCCGGGTCGGGGGGTTCAGTCGTTCGGCGCCGGGAGAATAGCGCCGGTGTCTGGAGGCGGGTAAATCTACATACCTTCGTATCGTATTGGCAGATCGGTGTCAAGAGAGTATCCGCAAAATCCGCCGGGCCGGCGCCCGAGGGGGTGAGGGTGGGGGGTCAGCGCCGCCGTGGGGGGCGATCGCGTGTCAAGTATCGGTGGCGGTCGAGCGGGGCGTATCGGCGTCTACCCGCATTTCCCGCAGGCAGGTGCATCTTCGGGCGTGCGGCGCGATCCGGGCTACTGGAATCCCGCGACGTCGTAGCTCATGACGAGCATGTCGTGGGTGCGACCCTCGGGGTCGATCACGTGGTCGGTGAGGAGCGCCTCCGGGCGGAAGCCGATGCGCTCGAACGTGGCGCGCGCGCCCTTCTGGTCGGACGTCATCTGTGCGGTGATCTTCTGCAGCCCGAGGTCCTTGGCGATGCCGAAGATCTCCTCGACCAGCCGCGCGCCGAGGCCGATGCCACGATAGTCGCTGCCGACGATCGTGCGGATCTCGCCGACGTGGCGCGTCCAGAGGACGTCGTTGCGGTGGATGCTCGCGTAGCCGGCGAGGCGGTCGCCATCCCAGGCAGTCACGGTGACGGTGCGCCCGGCGGCGATGTTGCGCAGCCACTCATCGACCCCGCGCGGCTGGGTGATGTCCATGCGCAGGAAGAGGATGTCGGCGGAGGGGAGCGCGCGGGCGAAGGCGATCATGTCGTCGCGCATCGACGCGGTCATCAGCTTGAGCCCGAGGGTCGTGCCCTTGAGGTGGACGTCGCGCGGGTACGTCGCTTCAAACGCTGGCGTGGGGGTTTGCGCGGTCATCGATGGCTCCCCGCCCGCGGCGCGACTCGCCGGCATGCGCCGCCCGGCGTCGCGATCGTAGCACACGGGGTGAGGAGCGAGGAGACAGGAGTGAGGAGCGAGTGGCGCGGGCGGCCGCGCCGAACCGTATTGTGCGCGATGTTGTTGGATGTTGGAGGCGTGGGCAGGACGAGTCGCTTGTTTGGGGATAGGGAGGGGGTGAGACTTGCGGCAGCGATCTACGAGCGATGGAGGGTCGATGACGACGGATGAGCGGCTGCCTGACGACAATACGGCGGCGTGGGACGCGCGGATGATGGCGGGGATCGGGCAGTCGATCCCGATGAAGTTCGAGCTCGTGTCGAAGGAGCGGGTGGTGATGACGATGGAGGTGGGGCCGCGGGTACATCAGCCGTTCGGGATCCTGCACGGCGGGGCGTCGCTGGTGCTGGCCGAGAGCGCGGCGTCGGTCGGGGCGGGGCGCAACTGCCCGCCGGGGATGGTGGCCGTCGGGCAGGAGATCAACGCGAACCACATCCGCTCGAAGCGCGACGGCGTCGTGCGCGCGGTTGCCGAGCCGGTGCACGTCGGGCGCACGTCACAGGTATGGACGATCGAGATCCGCGACGAGGCGGGGAAGCTGGTGTGCATCTCGCGCTGCACGCTGGCGGTGGTGCCGGCGCCTTCCGCGCCTGCGGCTCGGGAGTGAATAGTGATTAGTTCATGGTGAATAGGGGCGCCGCGCGTGAACCTCACCCCCTGGCCCCTCTCCACACTGTGGCGAGCGGGAACGCGGTACGTGTGAGCATGCTCGTTCCGAACCTGTTGCGGTCGCGTGCCGACTAGCACGACCAACCAGCGACCAGTCATCATTGACCAGCCAACCGGCCTACGGCCACCAGAG
>DASUKS010000198.1:0-4097 GCA_036278595.1 Dehalococcoidia bacterium | reverse complement strand
GAATCCTCGTCGCGGACCCGATCGCCGATGATGGCGTCGCCCTGCTCCGGCGCGAAGCCGACGTCGACGTCAAGACCGGCATGTCGCGCGAGGAGCTGATCGCCGCGATCGGCGACTACCACGCGCTCGTCGTCCGCAGCGAGACGAAGGTCACACCCGACGTGTTCGATGCCGCGAAGCAGCTGCAGGCCGTCGGCCGTGCCGGCGTCGGCGTCGACAACATCGACCTGGCGGCGGCGACCGAGCGCGGCGTCATCGTCGTGAACGCGCCGCTCGGGAATACGATCGCGAACGCCGAGCACACGGTCGCGCTGATGCTCTCGCTGGCGCGCCACATCCCCGAAGCGAACGCCTCACTGAAGTCCGGCGAGTGGAAGCGCTCGAAGTTCATCGGCGTCGAGCTGCGCGGCAAGACCTTGGGGCTCGTGGGGCTCGGCAACGTCGCGTCGGAAGTCGCGCGGCGGGCGAAGGCCTTCGACATGAATGTGCTCGCGCGCGATCCATTCGTATCGGAGGAGCGCGCGGCGACGCTCGGCGTCGAGCTCGTCGAGTCTCTCGACGAGCTGGTCGAGCGCGCGGACTTCGTGTCGGTCCTCACGGTGCTGACGCCGGAGACGCGCCACATGATCGGCGAAGCGCAGTTCCGCCGCATGAAACCGACCGCGCGCGTGATCAACACCGGCCGCGGCGAGTTGGTGGACAACGCGGCACTCGTACGCGCGGTCGATGAAGGCCGGATCGCCGGTGCGGCGATCGATGTCTTCCCGCAGGAGCCGCCGGATATGGCGGGCGCCGTGCTGCACAATGACCGGATCATCGTCACGCCGCACCTCGGCGCCTCAACCGCCGAAGCGCAGGAGCGCGTCGCGGTGGATGTCGCTGAGCAGATCCTCGCGATCCTGCGCGGCGAGCCCGCGAAGTACGCCGTTAACGCGCCGCTGATCGCCGCCGAGACGATGACGGCTCTACTGCCATATCTCCCCGTGGCCGAGAAGGCGGCGTCGCTCGCCGTGCAGCTCTCTGCCGGGCAGATGGGCAACATCGAGATCGACTACCTCGGCGACCTCGCCGACTACGACACGTCGCCGCTGAAGGCGGCCGCGATCCGCGGCCTGCTCGACCCGATCAGCGAAGAGAACGTCACGATCGTGAACGCGAACCTCATCGCCGAGAACCGCGGCATGCGGATCATCGAGCGCAAGGGCCCGGCCGAGGACGTCTACACGAACCTCATCCGCGTGCACCTGCACACGACGGCCGGCGACACCGATGTGACGGCGACGGTGGCGCACGACGGCCCGCACATCGTCGCGATCAACGACTTCTGGGTCGACATCCCGCCGGATGACGGCTGGCTGCTGCTCTGTGAGAACCAGGACCGTCCCGGCATGATCGGCGCGCTGGGGACGTTCCTAGGCCAGCACGATATCAACATCAACTTCATGGTCGTCGGGCGCGTGGCGGTGCGCGGTCGCGCGCTGATGGTGCTCGGCATCGACGACGAGATCTCGCCCGACCTGCTCGCGCAGATCGCCGCGATCCCCAACATCCTGTCTGCGAGGACCGCGAAGTTCTCGTAGAATCCGCCCATGCCGCCGCTCCTCGCCGGCCGCCGCGTTCGCGCCGTATGGGCGTCGCTCTGCGTGCTGCTGCTCGCAGTCGCCGCGACCGCGTGCGCGTCCCCGCCGGACAGCGCGCGGCCGACGACCGCGCCTTCGATCACGATCGACGCCGTGGGCGACATCAGCCTCGCGCGCGAGGTGGTCGCGAAGATGGCGGCGAACGGCGCCGGCTACCCGTTCGCCCTCGTGGCGCCGATGCTCGACGGCGACGTCAACATCGGAAACCTCGAGGGGCCGTTCACCGAGCGCGGAGAGCCGTGGGCCAAGGGCTACAACTTCCGCACGCCGCCCCAGTTCGCGCCGGCGCTCAATGCGGGGCACATCGACCTCGTGACGCTGGCCAACAACCACATCATGGACTACGGCACCACAGGCCTGGCCGATACGCTCGACGCGCTTCGTGCCGCTGATATTCAGTACACCGGCGTGCTCGAAGACGCGTCGGCTCCCATCCGCCCGACGGTCATTCGTCTGAACGGCATGCGCGTCGCGATGCTGGGCTTCGTCACCACGCCGGACGAGGTCGGCGGCTTCACGATCAGCGAGTGGGCGCCCGGTGCTGACCGGCCCGGCGTCGTCATCGGGACGCCCGCGCTCGTTTCGGACGCCGTCGCGGCGGCGCGCAGGGACGCCGACTTCGTGATCGTGCTCGAGCACGCGGGCGACGAGTACGTCAGTGCGCCGAACGCCACCCAGCGCGAGCTCGCAGATGCCGCGCTCGAAGCCGGCGCCGACGCGTACATCGGCGCGCACGCCCACCTGCCGCAGCCGGTCGAGCTGCGCGGGCACCAGCTCGTCGCGTACGGACTGGGGAACTTCGTCTTCGCGCTCGACAGCGACGATCTGGCCGGCATCCCGGAGCCGCGCGTCGCGCCGATCCTGAAGCTCACGCTGACGAAGGGCGTCGGCGTCACGTCGTTCGAGATCAAGGCGGTCGCGCTCGACGAGAACGAACACCGGCCGCGGCCGGCGACCGAGGACGAGGCGGCGGCGCTCGCGGCATCGATGCAGGGATAACGGGAGGCGCAGATGGACCTGGGACTGGCGGGACGCGTCGCGATCGTCGGCGGCGGCAGCAAGGGTATCGGCCGGGCCGTCGCCGAGATGCTGGCGGCGGAAGGGGCGCGCGTCGTCATCGCCGCGCGGACCGCGTCCGAGCTCGAAGCCGCCGCGCGCGAGATCGCGGCCGCGCATGGCGCCGAGGTCGTGCCGATGTCCTGCGACATGGCGAAGCGCGACGAGATCGAGGCGCTCGTCGAGAAGACGGTCGAGCGCTTCGGCGGCATCGACATCGTCGTGAACAACGCGGGCGGGCCGCCGTTCGGGCGCTTCGAGCAGCACGAAGACGCAGCCTGGCTCGCGGCGCTCGGGCAGAACCTGATGAGCGTCGTGCGGATGACGCGCGCGGCGCTGCCCTACCTGCGGCGCTCGGAACAGGCGCGCATCATCAACATCACATCGACGTCGGTGAAGGAGCCGATCGACGGGCTAATCCTCTCGAACACGGCCCGGCTCGGGACGACCGGGCTCGCGAAGACGCTCTCGCGCGAGCTCGGGCCGGACGGCATCACCGTGAACAACGTCGGCCCGGGGTCGACGCTGACCGACCGCATCCGTCCCGGGATCGAGGCGCAGGCGCGGGCGAGCGACAAGAGCTTCGACGAGGCGCTACAGGAGCGCGCGCAGGCGATCCCGGTCGGGCGCGTCGGCACGCCCGAGGACGTGGCGGCGGTCGTCGTCTTCCTCGCCTCGAAGCAGGCGCGGCAGGTCACCGGCCAGACGATCCTCGTCGATGGCGGCGCAACACGCGCGGTGCTGTAGGGATCAGCAAACCCGCCGTGGGCGGGCCGTGTTCGCTGCTCTGCCGTGGCCGTTGGGCTCAGGCGAACCCTTCGGCCACGTGCTCCCAGCCGGGGATGAACTTCCGCCATCCCTCCTCGCTGTTCAGGTAGGGGTAGACCACGTAGTAGTTGTTCACGCGCGGCTGGACGGGCTCGTGCGCGAGCAGCATCTTCGCCTCTTGCGGCGTGCGGCCGGCCTTCCGGTGGTTGCAGGTCTTGCACGCCGTCACCAGGTTCTCCCAGGTGTGGCGCCCGCCGCGATGCCGCGGCATCACGTGATCGAGCGTCAGATCGCGCTGCCCCTTCCGGCCGCAGTACTGGCACGTGTAGCGGTCGCGATTGAACACTTCGCGTCGGGAGAGGCGCATCTGCGGGCGCGGGCGCTTGATCAGGTAGATGAGGCGGATGACCGAAGGGAGCCGGAAGGCCGCGCTCGATGTGCGGAAGAAACTCGACCCATGCTCCAGCACCTCCGCTTTGCCGCGGTCAACGAGCACGAAGGCCCGCCGCGCGTTACAGACGTTCAGCGGCTCGTAGTTCTGGTTCAGAACGAGAACGCTGGAGCTTACACCCATGGTCCTGCTTTACACTCGCGCGAATGATATCAAAGCCCGGAAAACGCCAGCAACGCGCC
>DASUKS010000197.1:0-3796 GCA_036278595.1 Dehalococcoidia bacterium | reverse complement strand
CGAGCGCGTCTTCGAGCCCTTCTACCGCACCGACGAGGCGATCGCGCGCACGTCCGGCGCCGGCATCGGATTGACGATCTGCAAGCTGCTCGTGCAATCGCACGGCGGGCGCGTGTGGGTGCGGCCGCGGCCCGAAGGCGGTGCCGAGGCCGGCTTCGTGCTGCCCGTCGCGCGCGATCTGACGGCCGAAACGGCGTAGCGGCCAATCAACTCGTCGAAGGGAATCCACGATTCTGTGCATCTCTACCGCGCGCAACGTGCGCGCAATGGCGAACCGCGCGGGACACAAGACCGTGCTGCTACGATGACCGTGGGAGGAACGCGTGTTTCTGCTGTACTCGGAGTACCTGAGCACCCACCCGTGGGACTTCTTGCTGGCGGCCGGCGTGATCATCGTCGCGCTCGGCGTGCCGATCGTCGTCTCGCTCGGGCTGCGGATCCAGGAGCGCCGCAGCGAAGAGGAGCGCCCGCTGCCCTGGCTCGAAGTCATCGCGCGGCGCGAGGAGCAGGAGATCCCACCCGCAGTCAGCGCCGACGGCCAGCAGGGATCTGCGCCCGGGGCCGTGCGCGCGAGCACGCATCACAAAGCGCGCCCATCCTGAGCAGCGGCGCCCATGGCCGCAGAATTCGCGGGCTGCGCGGTCGCGTCAGTTGCGCCCGGCCGCGGGCGCGCGGTTGGCGGTCGCCGGAAGCCACTCCGCGAGCAGGTTCTCGATCTCTCCCGCCGACTGCATGAGCGAGTGGTCGGCGTCGGCGTACAGCACGATGCGCTTCGGCTCCTGCGCGCGCAGGTAGATGTCCTCGCTCGCGCGGTAGTCGAGCACACCGTCCCGCATGCCGTGCGCAAGAAGTAGCGGCTTGCCGAGCCGCTCGACCGTGCGCGTGCCGTAGAGCTGCGGCGACAACGACGCAACACCGTGCACGTGCGGCGACAACTCGCCCGCCTTGATCACCACCGCACCGCCGAACGAATGCCCGACCAGCACGATGCCGTCCGCACCGACGCCACGCAGGAACGAGACGCCTGCGAGCACATCGAGCACGCACTCCTGGAACTCACCCGGCTGACGGTAATGGAGCCGCAGCCCGCTCATCGCCGGCCGTAGCCGGTCCGCGAGCCTGCCGTACAGGCCGCCGGCCGGGCCTTCGAAGCCGCCGAGCGCGCCTCCGACGTAGATCGCCGCACGCGGCGATGTTGGGCACGGATGCATAACGGCGCGGATCTCGCCGCGGGTCGTCTGCAGCAGCACGCGCAGGTTGCCGTCGGGCTCGGGATGCGCTGCCGCGCCCTCGATCGCAAGCTCGAGGTCAGGATCTTCGCCAGTGCGCTCGTCGTCGTCCATCGCCGCCAGCGTACCGCAGCACCGGCCGGAGAGCGGCGAGCGTGCCGCTTCTCGGCTATGCTGACGCTATGGATGCAGACCCGGTCTTCGAGAAGAGCCTGACGATCAAGCCAATTGACCATGTCATCACGGTCCGCGCGCGTCCCGCCACGATCAGGCGCACGCTCCTGCTCCTGATGCCGTGGGCGCTGTACATCGCGCTGCCCGAAGGTAAGCTCGCGCGCATGGCGTTCTCGGTCGCCCGCCGCGTCTCACCCCTCGCCAAGCGCACGATGCACTAGCGCGTAGCCGCGCATCACCCGATCCGTCGCGCTCGGAACGCTGCACCCGTCATTCTGAGCGCCAGCCACCCGTCATTCTGAGCGCCAGCGAAGAATCTCTCCGTAAGCCGAAGACGCGTCGTCACCCCGGCGATGCCGCCGGCGCACGCCGTCAGCCCCCGCGTCCGGCGAAGTACACGCGTGTCGCGTCGACATCGCGCGCGATCGCGCTCTTGAGCGCGTCGATACCCTCGAACCGGATCTCGCCCCGCAGCCGGTGCAGCACTTCGACCCGCAGCTCGCGCCCGTAGAGGTCGCCCTCGAAGTCGAGCAGGTACGTCTCGACCGACGGCCGCTCGTCGCCGAACGTCGGGTTGATGCCGATGTTCGTCGCCGACAGGTAACCACGGTCGCCGACGTACGCGCGCGAGACGTAGACCCCGAACGCCGGCAGCGCGCGGTCGGGGGTTACGGCGATATTCGCCGTTGGGAAGCCGATGCCCTTCCCGCGCTCGTGCCCGCGCACAACGGGCCCGCGGAGGGCATACGGACGGCCCAGCAGCCGCGCGGCCAGCTCCATCTCCCCGTCCTTGAGCGCGTTACGGATGGCCGTCGCGCTGACGCGGCCCTCGGCCTCCGTCAGCGGCGCCTGCAGCACTTCGACCTCGAACCCCATCTCGGCGCCGATCTCGCGCACGCGCTCCGGCGTGCCCTCGCGTCCGCGTCCGAAGGCGTTGTCGGGTCCCATCAGCAGGAAGCGCATCTGCAGAGTGTCGTACAGCATCGCGACGAAGTCGTGCGCGGACAGCTCGGCGACCTCCGACGTGAACGTCAGCGGCGCGACCGCATCGACGCCGGTGGAGCGCAGAAGCTCGAGCCGCTCCTCGAGGCTCGTCAGGTAGGCGATCCGCACCTGCGGCCGCAGCACCTGGATCGGCGCCGGATGCAGCGTCACGACGGTCGTCGCCAGGGCGCGCGCCCGCGCTCGGTCCGCGAGCGCGCCGATGAGGGCCCGGTGGCCGCGATGCACGCCGTCGAACACGCCCAGCGTCACGGCCGAAGGACGGCCGGAGGCGTAGCGGGCCAACTCTTCCCGGGCGAGCAGCATCGGCACCCCTGGCAGGCAGTCATCCCTACGGACGCCGGCCCGCGATAGAGCGAGAGAGGGGTCGACGCCCCTCTCTCGTGTGCTCCGATCGTATCGGCGCCCGGAATCGGCGGGCAAGCGCTCCGGCCGGCGCCGCCCGACATTACAAAATGCCACCCGCTCCGCTTTTTCAAGGTTTCATCTTCGTGCCTTCCGGGCTCCGGGTGGTAAACTCCGCGTAACACCTCTTCCTGGGAGCGCATCGACCTCATGGACAACGACTACGAACTCGACCTCGACGCCGTCCTCGAAACCGTACGGGCGGGCGACGTCCTCTCGTTCCGCTTCGTCACCATCTCCGAGCGGCTGCTCATCGACAACCGCTTCTCGGCACTCGACAGCCCGATGATGAAGGTGGTCCAGCGCGCCGCGAGCGCGAAGGAGCGCTTCAAGAGCCTGAAGGTCCTCCGCCCGCGCTTCCGCCTGCCGGAGAAGATCACCGCGATCTGGTGGCCGCGGTACGTGGACGCGCTCGTCGAGTCGGGCGTCTGGGAAGCGCTGATCCGGCGGATGGAGGTCAACGGCTTCACCAATGCCGCGGCCGAGATGCAGCCGGTGCTCGACGAGCTGCGCTGCCTCGAGCGGGCGGAGTTGCACCGCGCGATCGCCGGCGAGGGCTACCAGACGCTCTGGGCCGTCGCCCGCTAACCTCGGACATTGGAGCGCGCGGAGTTCATCCGCATCGTGCGTCGCTCCCTCCACGACGTGCCGCCGCCCTTTCGCGAGCATCTGCAACAGATTGACATCGTCGTCAAGCGCCGCCCATCGCGCGACGACCTCGAGCAGGCCGGGCTCGCGCCCGGCGAGTCGATGTACGGCTTCTATCGCGGCATTCCCCTCACCGAGCGAGACAGCGGCTACAACCTCGTCGCGCCGGACGTCATCGACATCTACCAGGAGCCGCTCGAAGAGGATTTCGAGGAGATCGGGCAGCTCATGGCCGAGATCCGCGCAACCGTCCTCCACGAACTGGGCCACTTCTTCGGCATCGACGACGACCGCCTAGACGAACTGGGCCTCGGGTAACGGTTGGTGATGGGAAGTAG
>DASUKS010000196.1:0-4765 GCA_036278595.1 Dehalococcoidia bacterium | reverse complement strand
GCCCGGCCACCGCTGGTGGACGACGCGGCCTTCGGCGTCGATGCCTCGCAGCCAACCTTGCGCAGATACGCCCCGCAGTCCGGCGGATGAGAGCGAGGCCGCGAGCCCGGGATCGAGCTCGTCGAGCACCGGCCCGAGCAGCACGATCGGCGCCGACAGCCAGGCGTCCGGAATAGCGTCGCGTGGTATCGCATCCGCGCGCGATGTTACGCCCTGCCGCCGCGCACCTGCAACATAGACGTTCTCGAAGGAGGTGCTCGCGTCGGAGCGGCGCTGGACGACTTCCGCGAACGCCAGCTCGTGCTGGACGTCGATGTCGTCGCCGGCGGCGGTCACGACGCCGACGCGCAGTCCGAGCCGGTGCGCCTGGACGGCGGCGAAGGTCACGGTACCGCCGAGGCGCCAACCGCCTGGCACCACGTCGCGGACGGCGTGGCCGATGACGACAAAGTCCGGCGCGCTCATGCGGGCGGCGGCATCAGCGGGGGGTGATCGAGATCTGGCGGGCGTCGCCTTCGCCGGAGCTCTCGGTGCTGACGTAGCGGTCCTCGGCGAGCGCCATGTGGATGATCCGGCGCTCGTTCGCGGGCATGGGCTCGAGCTGGACGGCCTTCTTCGTGCGGCGCACCGTCTCCGCCGTGCGCCGCGCAAGCGCGTTCAGCTGGCGCTCGCGGCGCTGGCGGTAGCCTTCGACATCGACGGTGAAGGCCATGCGCTGACCGAACTGGCGGGTCATCATGAGGTTCAGCAGGTACTGGAGCGAGGCGAGCGTCTCGCCTCGGCGGCCAATGAGGATGCCGAGGTCGTCGCCCTCGATGTCGAGCACGGCCTTCACGAGGCCGAGGCCGTCGCCGGGGGTCTCCGGATCGCGGATCGAGACGTCGGCGTGGACGCCCATGATCTCGAGCATGTGGTCGAGGGTTTGTGCGGCGACCTCCGCCTCGTCCTCGCCGGGCTCCTCTTCTTCACTGTCGCCGGTGGCGACCGCGACATCTCCGCTCGCCGGCGCGCCGGCCGTCGCGACGACGGGCGCCTCGAGCGGGCGGACGAGCACGCGGGCGGGCTCGCCGCCCATGCCGAGGATGCCCTTCGAGCCTTCGCTCAGGACCTCGATGTCGACATCCTCGCGCCGAAACCTGCGCCCGATATGGAGTTCGTTGAGCTGAGAGAGGCCGTGCTGGATGGCCTCTTCGACCGTCTTACCGCTTCCCTCGACGTCGGCCATGTCGCTTCCTTCGTGTGGTGCCCTGGCTGCCGGAGATCGTCGCCGGCACGCCGTCTTCCGCAAGGTTTTCGTCGCCGGACTCCCGCTCCCGCGCGTCGTCCTCGCCGTCGCGCTCGGCCGGCGCGGGCTCTGGGCGGTTCCGTCGCGCGGCGGGCGTTGGCGCCGCGGTGGGGTTGAGCCGCAGGAGGCTCGCCCACTCGAAGTCGCGGCCCATGTAGAAGTACTGCAAGACCATGCCGACGAGGTTCGAGACGAACCAGTAGAGGCCAAGGCCTGCGGGGACGTTGAGGGTGAACCAGCCGAAGATGAGGGGCATCATCCACGTCATCATCTGCTGGGTCTGCTGTTGCTGCGCCGCCGCGCTGTTGTTCCCGGTGGGCGCGGGCGGCGGCGTGATCATCTTCTGCTGGACGTACATCGTCAGCGCGACGAGCACCGGCAGGATGAGCGTGTTGTCGTTCGCCGCGAGGTTCCACCAAAGGAAGTTGTTGTTGACCGGCACGGTGCCGCGAATGAACGCGACCGGGTAGAGGTGCTGCGAGAGGTAGACCAGCGTCTCGGGCGCAGTGCCGAGCGACACGCGGATCACGTCGTAGAGGGCGAACCAGAGCGGCATCTGCGCGACCATCGGCAGGATGCAGCCGAGCGGGTTGACGCCTGCTTCCTTGTAGAGCGCCATGGTCTCGGACTGCAGCTTCTTCGGGTCCTTGCCCTTGTACTTCTTCTGCAGCTCCTGCATCTTCGGCTGGATCGCCTGCATCGCGCGGCTTTGTTTGTACTGGCGCGATGTGAGCGGCCAGAGGACGACGCGGGAGACGACGGTGAAGACGATGATGGCGACGCCGTAGTTGCCGCCGAAGACGCGCGCCATCACGATCAGGATGTTCGTGATCGGATAGATGAAGAGCAGGTGCCAGAGGAAGGTGATGACTTCCACAGAATGCCTTACTGGTTCAGGCCGTACAGGGCGACCTGCTTCAAGTCATGGGTTGCATCGAGGACGAACAACTGCGCTGCCTGTGGTGATGCGTACACGTGGGCCTGGCTGTCAGCGGTGAGATTGGCGTAGATGATGCTGCCGGCGTTAAAGGCGCTCCCTACCTGCGTTCCCGCCGCGAGATCGACTTTGTAGACGTCGCCCGCCTTGTTGGCCACGATGAGCCCGCCGCCGGCGATGGCCGGAGACGAGCGGACGGGCGAGCCCGTGTCAAACGGCTTCGGCCACTTCGGCTGGCCGCTGGTTGCGTCTACAGCGTACACCTTGCCGTCCAGATTTGCAGCATAAACGACACCATCCTGCACGACCGGCGCGCCCCAGAACCAGTTGCCGGCCTTGTAGGACCAGACGGTGCTGCCGTCGCTCACCTTGAGCGAGTAGAGGCGATTATCGAACGCGCCGACGAAGACGTTATCGCCGACGATCACCGGACTGCCGGCGATGCCGGCCTTCGCCGGCTTCTTGACCCAGTTCGCGGAGCCGTCGGGTTTCAGCGAGTAGACCGTGCCATCGAGCGAGGTGATGTAGATGCTGTCATCGACGACGGTCGGCGTCGACCAGACCTCGCCGTTCGCATCGAAGGTCCACTTCGTTTTGCCGGTTGCGGCGTCGAGCGCGAACACCTGCTGGCCCTTCGAGCCGAAGTAGACGGTGCCGTCGCTGACGGCGGTGCCGCCGATCATGTCTGAGCCGACCTTGTGGATCCAGACCGTGTGGCCGGTGGCGGTATCGAGCGCGTAGACGTAGCCCTTGAAGGCAGTCGGGTAGAGGGTCTTACTGTCGGTTGAGATACCGATGTCGCCGTAGAACGCCTTGAGGCCTGTGAGGGCATCGGCTTCGTCCTTCGTGAGCGTGTCGATCTCGCTATTCAGGCTCGACTTGGCGTCGCTCGAGGCCGACGAGGCCTTCACGGCGTTCTTGAGGTCGTTGATGCTGCTGCCCTGGACGTTGAGCTTGCCGACCTTGTTGTGGAGGTCGGACTTCGTGCTGTCGGAGACGCTCAGGGCATCGATCTTCGCATTGAGCTCGTCAGCCGTTGCTGTCGAGACGGGGAAGGTGCTGCGGTCCTTGGGCGGGAACTGCCAGACGGCCACCTGGCTGGCCGACGGCAGGGCGAAGAGGTTGCCCTTGTGGGCGCTGATGATGAGCTGCTGGCCATCGGGCTTGACCGGCTCGGGCGGCGCCCAGCCCTGTGCCGAGGCGGCGCGGGTGCAGGCGGCGGCGATGAGGCCGAGGGCGCCGATGGCGGCCAAGGCGAGTGGGAGCCGGCGCCAGCGGCGCGGCGACCTCTGCCCCTCTCCTGCGGCGAGTCTTCGACCGTCCCGTCTCCACGCTGTAGAGAGGGAGAGCTGGAGGTGGGAGGCCGGCGGTTGGACGGCCTCGGGCGCCATTGTTTCACGTGAAACATTCGGGGCACGGCGAGGCGCGCAGGCGTCTTCGGTCGTGGGCATGGGGTTGGGGTGAGCTCCTGCGCCGCGATGGGCGCGCATCTGCTACGGCCGCGCGATGCGGCGGGTCGGTGTTGATCCCATTGTTTCACGTGGGGGGCGGGAGCGCGAGTGGGGGCTGCCCTAGTTCGCGGCGGGAGTGGGATTTTTTCGCGAACCTTCACGCCGGTTACCTGTCGGACAAGCGGGGGGCGCGCCCGACGACGGGTCCTGGTGGCATCGCCGTCGAGCGGCGCCGCTCTGGCGCCTCTCCCCGGGCGGATGAGGAGGTGGTTTCGTCGGCCGGATTGTTTCACGTGAAACATTGGGGGCGACGCCGAGGCTGCGGGCCTTCTCCGGAATCTGTTCGTGGCGCTCGCGCATCGGAAACATGGTCCGCGTAGCGCGATTGTTTCACGTGAAACAACGTCGGTTTGGGCAGCAAAGAGGCGGAAGCCGGCGGTGCGAGCGGGTCAGGGTGCGAAGGCCAGGAGGAAAGTGCACGCTTCTGGCGGGGCGGCGGTTCGGCATCGTTTCACGTGAAACATCAGCCGCCGGGGGTGTGGGCGGGAGTCTGCTTTTCAGGGACGGGGTCGTAGCCACCGTCGTTGAGGGGGTTGCATCGCAGGATGCGCCAGATGGCCATGACGGTGCCCACGAGGAGGCCGCGGGTGTCGATCGCTTCGTAGGCGTAATGGGAGCAGGTGGGCTGGAAGCGGCAGGCGGGCGGGCGAACGGGCGAAATGTGTTGTTGGTATATGCGGATGAGCCAAAGGGCGGGACGCTTCATCGAGGATCCTCGGAGCGATCCGGTTGGGGCCGCAGAGCAGCCGCCTCGCGGGATGTAGATTGGCGATGACGCTTCATCGGGAGTCCTCGGCGCCGTCGGGCTGGCGCAGGGCACCGGCGCGGCGCAGCAGCGTCAGAACGGCGCGCTCGAGTTCATTGTATCGCGCGTCCGCAGCGGTGCGGCGGGCGCCGATGACGATGTCGAGCCCGTCCTTCGTATGCGCGTGTTGAGCGATAGCGCGCAAGCGTCGTTTGACGAGGTTGCGCGTGACGGCATTGCCGACGGCCTTGCCGGCGACGAAGCCAAAGCGGGTCTCGCGGAGGCCG
>DASUKS010000195.1:0-23839 GCA_036278595.1 Dehalococcoidia bacterium | reverse complement strand
GGTGCGCCGGGCACGCGGCCGGCGGCGATCATCTGCAGGAACGTCTGGACTTCGGCGCGAAGCCCCTCGCGCGTGTAGCTTGCCGTCATCGTTCTATCCTTCTCCCTCGTCATCGCCCGATGTTGTGCGCGCTACTTCGCGGGCGCGACGTCCGTCCACTGGCGGAATCCATACGGCTCGTACAGCCCGAGCAGAAGCAGCTCGAAGATGCCGTGGCCGGTGCCGAGCCCCTCGATACCTTCGACGTGGAAGTCACAGACCGTCTGCGTCTGGCCCGCGGCGCGCTGGCGTACCGCCGGATCGCCGAGGTCCCACACCTCGCCCTCGACTGCGAGCGGCGCGTGGTACTGCCCGTGCCGCCACCCGTCCGTCAGGTACACGTAGCCGGCGCCCGCCATGTAGATCGCGGCCTTCGGCTCCATCCGCACGGTCAGCTCGCGGCCGTCCGGCCGGGAGAGCGTGACGCTGCCCCGCTCGAACGTCCGCGTGCCGGGCACGAGCGTGAGGTCGTGGCGCACGATGCGCAGGGATTCGCTCCCGCGCGGGTCGCCGTCGCCGTAGCGCAGCTCGGAGCCTTCGAACCAGCGGTGACCGGCGCCGTCCTCGAAGCAGCTGTACAGGAGGCAGGCTTCCTCGAACTGCGCTGGGCCCCACATCCAGAAAATGCCGGGCGGGCCGGCATCGGGCGCCGGTGCGGACGCGGGCTCGCGGTCGCCGACGCTGCGGATGCCCCACGAATGGTCGCGGCCGCCCCACCAGGACGACGGCTCCACATTGTAGGTCTGGCCTTCGACCTTCAACGTGCCGGACCAGCGGCCGAGCTGCGTCAGGCGGATCGAGTCCATCACCACGCGGTTGCCTGCGCGGCGAAAGACGCGCGGCTCTTCGATCGGAGAGATGCTGCCCTCGAACGTCATGTCGAGCTCGATTTGGTGCTCGTTCGGTTCGACGACGACGCGCATTCGGCGTAGCCCCTCGAGCACTTCGACGCCGATCGGGCCGGCGCTCGTGTCCATGCGCTCGGCGCCGAGCGCGCGCGACGCCCGAACGATGTACTGTTTCGTGCCGCCCACGAGCACGGAGACGAACGCATCGATCACGCCGATGTTCGGGTACTGGCCCATCGCGACGACCATGACGACATCGCCGTCGAGGGTGTGCGCGTTGAAGTAGTATCGGTCATAAAAGTTGCGGTCGCCCGTCGCGACGTGGTCGATGGTGTCCGGCGTCTGGTGAACGAGGTAGTCGTCGAGGCGCGTCAGCATTCCGGTCTCCGTTCGGCTCAGAAGATGCGCATGGCGCCGCGGCGTTGCTCGACGGCCGCGGCGAGCAAGGCGGCGATCTGCCCCACGTGCAGCAGGTCGTGGTATGCGATGTGGTGGACGACGTCGGCAATAGTGAGCGCACCGGCGACCGAATGGCGGCCGGTTCGGGCGAGCTCGTCCGCCGTCAGCCGGCGCAGCAGCGCGACGCCCTCGGCCCGCTCGCGCTCGAACTGATCGAGCAGGGCAGGAAGCCGGCGCTGCCGCTGGCCAGACGATTCGAGCACCTCAGCCTCGTCGATGCCGGGGATCAGCGGGTCGTCGGCCTCGAGCATCATCGTCACGCGCCGGATATTTGCGGTTCGCTGGATCGAGGTCAGGTGGGCCACGACGTCCTTCGGCGACCAGCCTTCGGGCCCCGGCGCCTCAACGACAGCGGCAGGCAGCCCGGCGGTCAGCGCACGGAGTACGCCCGGCGTCGCGGCGTAGCGCTCGATAGTGCCCGGTTCCAGTGCGAGAGCCTCGTGCATGGGCGTGTGAACCTCACTCTGCGGTCGGACTTGCGCGCATTCTAGGGCGGGGGAGCCGCTCGCCAAAGCGGCGCCGGGTTGAGGCGATGGGAGTGCGGATGAACCCGAATGGTTCATATGTACCTCGCGGTTCACGGGCATCGCTGTCTAGGCTGAGATCGGAGACTGGCGGTGGCCGGTTGACAGAACAAACGTGCCATTCCGGACGGCCCGGCACGTATACTTCGTCAGGCACGGACGGTGCCGGGCGTTCGAACAACCGGTCAGAGCCAGGATGGCCCCCCGCGGCCCGGAGAACGCACTGATGGTCTTGACCCGACTGCGCATCCTCAATCCCCTCGATAGCGCCGAATCCAGCGAAACACACGACGCCGATGGCGCGCCGATGACCATCCCCGCGCTCGTCGAGCAGGCACGGCAGGAGTGGGGCGCGAAGATCGCCTTCCAGCAGAAGATCCACCGCGAGTGGACCCGCTACTCCCACCACGACATCTACGAGCGGTCGCACGAGCTGGCCGCCGGACTGGTGGCGCTCGGCGTCCAGCAGGGCGACCGGGTGGCGCTCGTGCTCGAGAACAGCATCGAGTGGATCTGCTCCTTCTACGCGATCGTGCTCACTGGTGCGATCGCGGTCCCGATGTACTACGAACTAAAGCCCGATGAGATCGAGGCGATGATCGCCCACACGCAAGCGAAGGTCGGTTTCACCTCGGGCAAGGTACTGTCGAAGCTGGCGCCGGCGTTCGGGAGCCTCGAGACGCTGATCACGGCCGGCGAAGCGAGGCAGCCGCAGGGCGATCGCAACCACGCCGTCCCGGACGAGCTGCGGCGGCGCTCCGAGCCGGAGCGGCTGGATCTCGAAGACCTGCCCGGCCGCGCAACTGACGATTCGTGGCACGAACTCCGGGGCCGCCTCGTCCGGCCGGATGACGTCGCGTCGATCGTCTTCACGTCCGGCACGACCGGCGGCATGAAGGGCGTCATGCTGACGCACCGCAACTTCATGGCGAACTGCCGGTCGATCCGCAAGGCGATCCCGTTCGGCGATCGCGACCGGCTGATCGTCGTGCTGCCGATGCACCATGCCTTCCCGTTCACCATCACGGCCATCGTGGCGCCCGCGGTTGGCGGCGAGGTGACATTCGAGAACGACCTCCGGCGGATTCGCGACCGGATGGCCGAGATCAAGCCGACGCTGTTCACCGGGGTTCCGGCGCTCTTCGAGCTGATGTACCGGAACGTGGTGCAGCGCATCGAGGCGGAGGGCCGGCTCGAGACGTTCGAGCGCGGCCTGCGCATCTGCGACGCGACGAAGCAGCGCACGGGCATAAACATCGGCCGGATCGTGTTCCGCGAGCTGCACAAGCGGCTCGGCGGGCGGCTGCGCTTCATGATCAGTGGCGGCGCCGCGCTCAACCCGCAGGTGGCGCGCGACTTCGCCCGCCTCGGCATCCCGATCCTGCAGGGCTGGGGGCTGACCGAAGCGGCGCCGGTGCTCAGCGTGCAGCGCTGGAACCCGCGGCGCTTCTACATGTCGAACTACTACGAGGAGCGCGTCGGCATGGTCGGCCAGCCGCTCGATGGCGTCGAGATCCAGCTCATCGATGTCCCGGAGAAGGAGCTCTACGTGCACTTGCACGGCGAGGGTGAGCTCGTCGCGCGCGGCGAGAATATCACGCCGGGCTACTGGCAGTCGGACGAGGCGACGCGTGCGCAGAAAGTCGGCGAGTGGCTGCGGACCGGCGACGTCGGGCGATTCGACGACGAGGGCAACATCTGGATCACCGGCCGGAGCAAGTACGTGATCGTGCTCGACTCCGGCGAGAAGGTGCACCCCGACGAGATCGAAGAGGCGCTCGCGTCGTGCGAGCTGCTGGAGGACGTCGCGGTGATCCCGCGCAAGGTGCGCGGCAAGACGCAGGTGGCCGTGGTCGGCTATCCGAACCGCGAGGCCGTGCTCGAAAAGCTGATGGGCCGCATCCCCGACCCCGAGGAGCTGCGGACGTTAGTGCGGGACGAGATCGACCGCCGGCAGGCGAAGCTCGCATCATACAAGCGCGTCGGCGATGTGACGCTGACCGACACGCCGCTGCCCAAGACCGCGCTCCGGAAGGTCGCGCGCGGCCAGATCGCCGAGACCTACAGCTTCGAGCTCGATCGCTGGGCGCAGTCCTGGCGCGAGTTGCAGGACGCGGCGATCCCCGGCGCCAGCGAACCGGACGACGAGCAGAGCGCCTCGGCGTAGCGCAGCGCCGCCGCGGAAAGATGAAGAAGGGCCGGCATTCCGCCGGCCCTTCTTGTCACGTTCGAATCTGCTGGCTACCGCGTGATGAAGAGCGGCGCGAGGACGAGCGTAATCGTCGCGAGCAGCTTGATGAGCACGTGAAGCGACGGACCGGCTGTGTCCTTGAACGGGTCTCCGACGGTGTCGCCGACGACCGCTGCCTTGTGTGCCTCGCTGCCCTTGCCGAGCACCTTGACGTCGCCAACGCCGTTACCCTGCACGAGCGTCGCGGTCGCGGTGCCGCCGCCGCCGCTTGACACCGGCTGCGGGACGGGCACTTCCTTCAGGCCGCCGGACTCGATGAACTTCTTGGCGTTGTCCCACGCGCCGCCGCCATTGTTCAGGACGGTCGCCATGAGAATGCCTGCGATGGTACCGATGATCAGCACCCCGGTAACGGCGAGCCAGCCCGACGCATCGTTCACCGTAGTCGGCGCGACGCCCTGCACCGGCGATGGGATCGTCACGGAAGCGTGGCGCGCGAATCGGAAGATGAGCCCAACGACCACCGGAAGCAGCACGACGAGCAGTCCCGGCGCGATCATCTCGCGCAGCGCCGCCTTCGCGGTGATGTCGACCGCCGCGCGGTAGTCCGGCCGCGACGTGCCGGCCATGATGCCGGGATCGTTGCGGAACTGGCGCCGGACCTCTTCGATGATCTTGCCGCCTGCGTTGCCGACGGCGCGGATCGCGAGCGAGCTAAACAGGAACACGAGCATCGCGCCAAGAAGGCCGCCGACGAAGACATCGACCTGCGAGAGGTCAATGGGCAGGCTGCTGGTCGGCGCGAGCTTCAGCGTCTCTTTGATCTTGTCGAGGAAGGCCGAGAAGAGCAGGAACGCCGCAAGGCCCGCCGAGGCCACGGCGTAGCCCTTCGTGAGCGCCTTCGTTGTGTTGCCGACGGCGTCGAGCTTGTCGGTGATCTCGCGCGCGTGCTCCGGCGCGCCGGACATCTCGGTGATGCCGCCGGCGTTGTCGGTAATGGGACCAAAGGTATCCATGCTGAGGATGTATGCCGCAGACATCAGCATCGCCATCGTGGCGACGGCCGTGCCGTAGATGCCCGAGGTGAAGCCGGGGATCGACGGCCCAAGGTCCGCCTGGGCACCGAGCGCGAACGAGCAGACGAGCGCCGCACCGATGGCGATCGCCGTGAGCGCCGTCGTTTCGAACCCGACGGCTGTGCCAATGATGATGTTCGTCGCTGGGCCGGTGCGCGACGCGTTCGCGATCTCCTGCACAGGGCGCCACGAGCCCGCTGTGTAGTACTGGGTGATATAGACGAATGCGATACCGGTGAGGAGCCCGACGATGCCGCAGCCGAAGAACCAGAACCAGTTGTTGCCCATCATCACGTAGGTCGAGATGAAGAGTCCGACCACACAGAGCGCGGTGACGACATAGAACCCGTTATTGAGCGGCGTCATCGGGTCCTGCTTGCTGTTCGGGTCGGGGTCAGCGAAGAACGGCACCGACACGAGGCCAACCATGGTGGCGATGATCCCGAACGACCGGAGGACGAGCGGGAACATGATCCATTCGATGTGGTGCGTGACCTCGAACATCGCGATGCCGAGGATCATGGCGCCGATGTTCTCGGCGGACATGGACTCGAAGAGGTCGGCGCCGCGGCCGGCGCAGTCACCGACGTTGTCGCCGACGAGGTCCGCCACGACGGCGGCGTTACGCGGGTCATCCTCCGGGATGCCAGCCTCGACCTTACCGACGAGGTCGGCGCCGACGTCAGCCGCCTTCGTGTAAATGCCGCCGCCGAGCTGGGCGAACAGCGCGACGAAGCTGGCGCCGAAGGCGAAGCCGACGATGAGGAACGGAGTGATCTGCGGCGGGTTGCCGAGGATCCGGCTGTAGACGAGGAAGATGCCTGACACGCCGAGCAGGTTCAGCGCAATAACGAGGAAGCCCGAGACGGCGCCGCCCCGGAGGGCGACCGTGATCGCGTCCTTCAGGCTCTTCTGCGCCGCGGCCGCCGTCCGCAGGTTCGAGCGGACGGCGATGAACATGCCGATGTAGCCGGCGAGCGCCGAGCAGGCGGCGCCGACGAGGAAGGCGATCGCGGTCAGGAGGCCTTCCTCCCAGCGGCCCACGACAACGTGCTGCTCGAACGTCAGGGCGAGTCTTGGCTGCGCCGCGTTGGGGTCAAAGCTGAGCGCATGCACGCCCTCCGAGACGCCCGCTACGACGAGGCCGAGAATGACGGCCGTGGCGATGGCCATCGCGGCGATCGTCTTGTACTGCCGCGAGAGGAAGGCCATGGCGCCTTCGAAGATCATGTCGGCGATCTCTTGCATCGCGGGAGTACCGGTATCCCGGGAGAGCACGTCGCGCGCGAGCCAGAGGGCGAAGAACGCGGCCCCGAAGCCCGTGACCGGTACCAACCAAACGAGTTCCATCGATGGTCTCCTCCGTCGCCGTAGCGGCGAAAACAGATCGTCCAGACACACAAAAAGGAGGCGCCCAGCACCTCCGTCTTAGCGCACGGAGTCTATCGTGCGAATTAACAAGGATCAAGCAAATGAACGGTCTCGCCAGATTCGATCCGGCGTCTGAAACGGCTCTGTCGCAGCCCGGCGACGAGCCCGCGGTCGGGCGCGGGCGGGCGCGTGCCATACTTAACGTATGGCTGCTATGCTCGCCGATCCAGCGGCTCTCCGCGCTTCTCTTCGCGCTCTGCTGGCGCATCCGGCGGTCGACGCGATCGATGCGATGACCGAAATCGCCGGTCCCTCGCGGCCGATCTTCGCGGTCGGCGGGACGGTGCGCGATCTGCTGCTCGGCCTTGAACTGCGGGACATCGACCTGGCGATCGAAGGCGACGCGGCGCAGGTGCTGCGGGCAGCGCTGCCACAGACGCGCGTGACGGCACATCAGCGCTTCGGGACCGCCACCGCCGTGGTGGCCGGGACCCGCATCGATCTCGTGACGGCGCGGCGGGAGAGCTACGCGCGGCGGGGAGCGCTGCCCGCGACCGAGGCGGCCGGCATCGAGGACGACCTGCGGCGGCGCGACTTCGGCTGCAACGCGCTCGCGCTGAGGCTGAACGGCCCGCCGGGGCTGCTGGACCCGACCGGCGGGCTCCGGGACATCGAGCTGCGGCACGTCCGGGTGCTGCACGAGCGCTCGTTCGAGGACGACCCGACGCGGATCTTCCGGGCCTTCCGGTACGCGGCCCGGCTCGACTTCACGATTGAAGCCCGGACGGCCTCACTGCTCGCCTCCGCGTTGCCGTACATCCGGCGTGTGGGCGGCGAGCGGCTCCGGCGCGAACTCGAGCTGACGCTCCACGATGTGCCGGCGGGTGCTGCCCTCGAGGCGGCCCACACAGCCGGCGCGCTGCAGGCGATCGAGGCCGGGCTGCACTGGAGCCGGGCGAAGAGCGAGGCGTACGAAGCGCCGCTGGTACCGGCGAAGGAGCGCGACCCGTACGGTTTCGCGCTAATGGCATCCGGCGCGGGTGAGGAGGCGGCGGACGCGGTCGTGCGGCGGCTCAGGCTGAAGCGCGACGAGACGGCATCCGTACGCGGCATCGCATCGCTGCGGCGGGTGAGCGAGCTGCTGCGGCGACCCCAGCTGAAGCCATCAGGCGCGGCGATGCTGCTCGACCGGTGCCCGCTGCCCGCGATCGCGGCATACGCCCACACGACGGGCAACACGATTGCTCGCGACATTATGCTTCGTTACCTTCAGGAGTGGCGTGCGACGCGCCCGTTGCTCAGCGGCCGCGACCTCATCGAGATGGGGGTGCCGCCGGGGCCGCAGGTCCAGCAGGGGCTGCAACTCGTGCGCGCCGCCCGCCTCGACGGCTGGGCGCACGACCGCGACGCCGAGCGCGCGCTCATCGAGCGGTTCGTCCGGAGCATCCGAGAGTCGCGCGTCATGCACTCGATGGTGGAGTTCGAACCCCGTGGCGACTGACCCATCGCAGGAGTATGTCTGCGTCGTCTGCAACGAGCCGGTCGAAGCGCGCATGTCCGCCGAGTGCAACTGGTGCGACGGCCGCTACCACCTGAACCAGCGCAACGACGTCGACGCGAAGGACTGCGGACAGGTGTGGATCGACGAGCAGTACATGGCCCTGCAATTCGCATGCGATAATTGTCTCCGGGACGGCGGCGAAGCGTCCCAATCACGCGATCCGGCGCCGGCGAAGATCCGCGAGATCACCGGACGGCCCGGGCGCGGGCGGACGCAGGTGCGCCGGTACTACAAGCGGCGCGACTGACAGGAGGGGCGGTGATGGGCGCCAAGACAGCCGGCAGAACGCGACGCGTGGCGCGGCCATCCAGGCCGGCGGCGGCGGCCCCGCACCCGGACGACATCGAGCGCATGCCAAACCTGCCGAACTGGCGCTGGCGCAGCTTCCCTGTGCTGGCGGCGTTCATCGCAGGCGTCCTGGTGGACGCCATCATCAATCCGCCGCAGTCGGACGCAGCCGTCGTGCTGCGCATCATCGCCGTGCTCGGCGCGGGCTACTGCCTCGCGCACGTCGTCGTCGTGAACACAATCGTCGCGCGACGCATCAAGTCGCGCGAAAAGGCGATGGCGGCGGCCGGCAGTGAGGGCGACGACGAATGGGTGGACGAGGTCGTGCACCCGGACGAACTGCCCGCGGCATCGAGCACGCAGCCGCCCAGCGAAGCGCACATCACGCACTGAGCTCGCGAACCATCCACGCGACGTTGTCGCGCTGGCAGGGCCACGCGTCCCGCATCAACGGGTGATAGCCCAGCCGGATCCAGAAGTACATCGCGATGCCGTGCACGGCGGGAGCGGGAACGTAGACGCGCGTCGAGCCTGCGTCGCGCAACTCTAATTCGATGAGTGCCGCGGCGCGGGTCCCGTAGCCGCGGCGCGCGTGCTCCGTCGGTAGCGCCACCAGCTCGATGATGCCGGCGCCCGGCTTCGCCCACGCCGACCGGGCGAGCGCGACGCCGATCGGGTCGCGCTCGCGTTCGATCGCCCGCGCCAGCAGCCCGCGCTCCTTCTTCCCGCGCGCTAACAGCGACGCGACGTCGCGGGCATCGTGACCGACGGACACGGCGACATCGGGCAGCCACGCATCGGCCCATGAGGCATCGGCGACGACGAGCGGGCGCAGACGGACGTTCACGAAGCGGACGCGGCGCGCGGGTGCGCGAGCCAGGCGGCGACTTCGGCCTGCAGCTGACGCAGCGGCACCTCACGCTGGGTGCAGGGCGGGAGCGAGCGCATGAACGACACGCCGTACGGACGGCTGCGCAGCCGCCGGTCGAGCACGACCATGACGCCGCGGTCGGTCTTGCGGCGGATCAGCCGCCCGAACCCCTGCTTGAAGCGCAGGATGGCCTGCGGCAGCGCGTACTGCTCGAAGGGTTGGTCGAACAACTCCGAGCGCGCCTGGAATACCGGGTCGGTCGGCACCGAGAACGGCAGGCGCGCCATCACGAGCAGCGACAACGCCTCGCCCGTCACGTCGACGCCCTCCCAGAAGCTCGCAGCGCCCAGCAGTACCGTGCGGTGGTTCGACCGCAACGCGCCGAGCATCTGCCGCGGCGTGCCATCGATGCCCTGCCCGAGGACGAGGATCTCCTGCTCTTCCAGCGGGCGCTTGATGCCGTTGTACGCCGTCCGCAACGCCGCGTGCGACGTGAACAGCACGAGCGCCCGGCCCTCGCTGGCGCGCGCAAGTTCGATGATCGCGGTCTGGAGCGCTGCCGCGTAGCCCACCTGCGCGGGCTCCGGCATGTCCGACGCCGTGAGCACGAGCGTGGAGCTCTTGTAGTCGAACGGCGAGCCGAGCAGCAGTTCGGTCGGCGAATCGAGGCCGAGGCGCTGGCGCATGTAGCCGAAGTTGCCGTCGGTGCTGAGCGTGGCGCTCGTCAGCACGACGCTCTCCTTCGGGTCGAAGAGCTTCGTCTTCAGCGTCTCGGACACGGTGAGCGGGGCGGCGGAGAGCGACGGCGCCGCGTCGCGCCGCATCAGCGTGATCCAGCAGACCGTGTCCTTGCTCTCCTCGCCGACGATCTTTGAGATGTTGCGACGCAGCTTCTCGCCGGCATCGATCAGCTCGCCGGCCTCGCTCGCGATGGCGTCGCGGTCGAGCACGTCACCCGGGTCGGCGGCGACGAGCGCGTCGAGCAGCTCTTCGACGAGACCGCTGACCTGCGCAAGACGCTCGTCCGCCTCGAACCACGTCTGTTCGACGCCGGCCCAGTCGGGCTGCACGCGCATCCCGCGGCTGATGACGATGCGTTCGTCGTACTCGCCGCCGCCGGAGCCGTGCTGCTGCGCGAACGACTGTAAGGTTTGGAAGAAGACCGCCACCCGCTCGCGGGCGCTCGGGACCGACTGCGAGAGCGGCCGCGTCAGCGCCTGGAGGCCAGGAGCCGCGCCGGACGCCTGGCTCGAAGCGCGGGTCGAGCTGAGCACGGACGCAACGAGGCCGCCGTCACGGTCGCGGGATGCCCGCGCATGCACGAGGTCCAGCCAGCCGACGAGCTCGGGCTCGCCGCCCGCGAAGCCGAACTGCGATGTCGCTTCGTCCTCCAGGTGGTGCGCCTCGTCGACGACGAGGTGCTGGTACTCGGGCAGCACGTTGCCGCCGGTCGCGATGTCCGACAGCAGCAGCGCGTGGTTCACGACGAGCACGTGAGCCGCCTCCGCGCGCTTCTTCGCGCGATGGAGGAAGCACGAGCCGTCACGGACGTAGATGCACTGCGACGACAAGCAGGACGAGTCGTTCGCACTGAAGCGCCGCCACGCCGCGTCCTCGTTCCGGCGGAGGTTGAGCTCCGCGCGGTCGCCGGTCTCCGTGCGCGCGAGCCAGAACAGCATGCGGACGAGCACCTGCGCTTCTTCGGCGGTGAGCGTCGGCGCATGGCGGGCCGCGGCCCAGCGCAGCAGGCAGAGGTAGTTCGCGCGGCCCTTGAGCTGCGCTACGCGCAGGTCCGCCGGCGTCAACCCTGCCGAAGCGAGAATCTTGCGCGCGAGCGGGATGTCCGACGCGACAAGCTGGTCCTGCAGGTTGATCGTGTTCGTGGAGATGACGGTGCGGGCGCCGTTGCGGGCGGCATGCAGCGCGGATGGCACGAGATACGCGAGCGACTTCCCGACGCCAGTGCCCGCCTCGACGATCAGGTGGTCGCCGTCGGCAATGGCCGATGCGACGGCGTGCGTCATCTCTACCTGCTCCGGGCGCTCTTCGAAGCTCTCGAGCGCATCGCGGGCGCCGGCGGAGGCGATGAGGTCGCGGGCGTCCGCGGGGTCGACACGCACCGGTCGGACCGACGGGACGATGGCATCGTCGATCTTCTTCGGCGCGCGCACGAAGCCGTGCACCACGTCGGCGTCATCGGCGGAGCCCGGCGTGCGCGGATGCTCGGCGGCGACCTCCTGGAGCAGGTGGCGCAGCGGCCAGTCGCTGGCGCCCGCGATCCGGGCCACCTCAGCGAGCACGTCGGGGGGCGACGCCGCGAGGCGCTCACGCAGCGCAGCAAAGACCATGCGCGCGGCTTCGGCGTCGGCCATCGCGCGGTGTCGCTGTGTGAACTCGATGCCCATGTGGTCGGCGATGGCGCCGAGCGAGTGCTCATGCATGCCGTGCAGCAGCAGGCCCGCCAACTCGTACGTGTCGAACGCCGGCGCGTAGATCTGCACGCCCTTCCGCCGGAGGAACGTGACGTCGAACATCGGGTTCTGTCCGACGATCGGATCGAAGCCGATGAAGCGCTCGATCTCCGGCGCCAGCGAGCCGAAGTGCGGCGCCGACTCGAGCTGTTTGGGGTCGATCCCAGTGAGCAGGGCCACGCGGTACTCGAGGCGCCGCCCCGGGTTGACGAGCGACTGGTAGCGGTCGAGCACGCCCGTAGCATCGAAGCGCACGGCGGCGACTTCGATGATCTCATCGACCTCCGGATCGAGGCCGGTCGTTTCCAGATCGAGCGAGACGTACGGCATGTGCCGGCGATTCCAGGCGCGCGAGGCGCAGGCGGAGGGTGCGCGGCGTCCATGCAGCGCGGACGAATTGTAGCATCCGCGCATGCGCGCTGTATACGGACGGGCGAGCGAACGTCAGGTAGCGAGGCCGGGTGGCGCTTCTTCGAGGCTATTCTCGGTGAAGTCGGTGAGATCGCCCTGCAGCAGGCCATGGTGCGCGTGGAAGCGCCCGGCGTGCAGCTCACGCAGCAGGTCCTCCTCCGTCGCCAGCTGCTGCTCGAAGACGGTGCAGTAGAAACCGATGCCGGAGCGGGAGTGTGCGTCGCTGCCGCCGGTCACCGGCTTGCCGAGCGCCTTCGCGACGCGCAGCGCGAACAGGTTCTCGCGCGGGGTGTTCGCCCCGTTGAGCGCCTCGATGGCGTGCACGAGCTGGAACACCGGCATGCGCTCGGCCGCCTGCTCGGGCGTCATCGTGAACGGCTCCTTGCCCTGCTTGCGGAAGTAGACGGGGTCGAACCAGTGGCGGAACGGGTGCGCGACCACCATGAATCCGCCAACGTCATCGAGGACGCGCCGGAGTTCTTCGGCGCGGCGGATGCCGGCGACGTACTGCTTCAGCCCCACGACGATCATGTGGCCGAGGTCCGTCGAGACCTCCATGCCGTTGTTCACGAAGAGGTCGCGATGCCGCTCGCGGTAGTCGTTGAGCTTGTACGCGTCCCAGACGCGGTCGTGCTCGGTGATGTTCACTGCCGTCAGACCGCGCGTTTTCGCCTCTTCGGCGAGGTCCTCGGGTGCGAGGCCGCTGTCGGAAGCGCCCGCCGTCGTGTGCAGGTGCATGTCGATGATGGTTCCCGGCATATCGAGGGCGAGTATACGGGTTGAGGGATTCAGGCGCTGCGGCCTACGGGCTGAGGCTGGCGAGCCACGGGAGGGCCCAACCGAACGAGAGCGCGAAGACGATCGCGGCGATGAGGGCGGCACGCCGCACGGCCGGGAAGAGGAACGCCGGCGCGACGATGATCACGGTCAGCGCGAGGATCATCACGGTATATACGAAGTTCGGGCTGCCGAGGCCGTCGGCAGGATGCCGGTCGTCCAGACCGGCGAGCGCGAGCCCGAGCACAAGCCCGAGCGCCGTGAACACGACGACCGCGGCGAAGTGGATCACCATCGAGAGTGCGACGATGTTCGTGCCGGGCGGGGCGACGCGCTGCGCGAACCCGGTGCGGTCGTTCGAGCGGACAAGGAGAATCGCGCCGAGCGGCGCGATGAACAGCGCGATGGCGTAGCCGACGATGAAGCCGGCGAAGACTTCGGCCATTCAGGCTTCCTCGATTGCCAGCGCGTCGGCGCGCGGGAGCGCGTGCACGAGCCGCGGCTCGAAGCCGAGCTCCGTGATCCGCTTCGACAACGCCGGCGCCTCGCGCTCGTCTTCAAGCAAAAGAAAGAACGATGGGCCGGCGCCCGCGAGGTGCGGCGTCACCCCCTGCTCGATCAGTGCATCCATGGCAAGCGCGGTCTCGGGCTGAGTCCCAGGCAGGATGCGCTCGAACACGTTGTTCATCTCGCCGCCGCTGATCTCGCGCCCGGCCTCGACCGCGCTGCGGACGCCCAGCGTGACGTACCCGTCGGAGAAGTCGTCGGGCGAGAGCGCGCGGAACATGCTCGCCGTCTTGTCGCCGCGCTCACCCGCGCGTGGCGACGCGAGCAGGATCGCCGGGGCGACGGCATCGCGCAGCGGATCGACCTGGTCGCCACGGCCGCGCACCGAAGCCGTGCCGCTGACGACGAAGAACGGCGGGTCAGAGCCGATCTCGCCCGCGATCTCGACCAGGTTGTCGTCCGGCTCGCCGGCTTCCCAGAGGAGGTTGAGGCCGCGCAGCACGGCCGCGCCGTCGCTGCTGCCACCGCCGAGGCCGGCCGCGACCGGCAGATGCTTGTCGAGCGTGATGCGCACGCCGCGCTGCAGTCCGGTGCGGTCGCGAAAGGCGAAGGCTGCCTGATACGCGAGGTTGGACTCCACGGGGTTGTCATCGAGGGTGGAGCCCGCCGGGCCGGTGACGACAAGCTCGATCGCCTCCGCCTCGGTGAGCGTGATCACGTCCCACCAGTCGACGGTCTGCAGGACGCTGCGGATCTCGTGGTACCCGTCGCCACGCACACGCAGCACCTCGAGCGTCCAGTTGATCTTCGCCGGCGCACGCAGGCGCAGCGTGCGGCTCATCGGCGCATCGCCTGGTCCCACGCGCGTGCCAGGGCTGCCCACTGCTCGAGCGACAGCACTTGCGGGCGCAAGGTCACGTCGATGCCGGCATCGTGCAGGACCTCATCGGCGACCTCCTGCTTCACGTGCATCCCGAACGAGAGGCTGTTGCGCAGCTGTTTGCGCGAGTTACCGAAGCCGGCGCGCACGACGCGAAAGAACACGTCCAGCGGCGCATCGACGCGCGGACGCCCGGCGACGTCGATGCGGACGACGGCGGACTGCACCGCCGGCGGCGGGTTGAAGGCGCCGGGCGCCACGCGCATCACCATCGATGTCTCGGCGTACACCTGCGTCGCCACGCCCAGCAGGCTCATCTTCGTCGGGCGCGCGACGATCGACTCTGCGACCTCCTGCTGCACCATCACGACCAGCCGTCGCGGCGGCGCGTCCCCTTCGAGGAAGTGCCGCAGGACCGCGGCGGCGATGTTGTACGGGAGGTTCGCGACGACCACGTACGGCGCACGCGCGCCGCCACGATGCAGGATCTCGGACGGCGCCACATCGAGCACGTCGGCGGCGACGATCGCGACGTTCGGCGCATGCGCGAATCGCTCTCCGAGCACGGCGACGAGGTCAGGGTCGACTTCGACCGCGACGACGCGGGGCGCGCGTTCGGCGAGCACTTCGGTCAGTGCGCCGAGGCCCGGACCGATTTCGACGACGGCCTCGCCGGGGGCGACCTCGGCGCCATCGACGATGCGGTTGAGGATGTTGCGGTCAGAGAGGAAGTGCTGGCCGAAGCGCTTCTTCGGACGCGGCGGGTAGCGCCCGGCGCTACGAGAGGATCGTGATGTCAACCCACTTCGACTGCCAGTCAACCTGCACTCCGTCCGGGTACCCGAGGTCAATGATGTAACCCTTGACGGCTCCACCCGTGTCGGCCGCGACGGCGTACCCGTACCCGGGGATGAACATCTTCGTCCCCAGCGGGATCACGTCCGGGTCCACTGCCACGATACCGTACGTGACGACAACGCCGGTGGCCGTGCGGCCGTACGCGGGATCGCTGGGGGCGCGTCCGCTGCTCGCCGGGTCGTACCAGGTGGCGTAGACGTGCAGCGTCTTTCCGGCGACGAGCGCGGGAGGCGTGTCCTTCGCCTTCTGCACCGGGTAGTAGACGACGGTGTCCTGCGGCTCCGGATCGTAGTAGTCGTCCACGAGCGTGCGGCCCGCCTCCTCGCCGTTGACGTAGCTGATCTCATACTGGCGCACGTGCACGCCGTCGTGGCCCTGCACCGTGCGCGTCTCGCCCGGCGTCAGGCTCGGGTCGGGCTTATACACGGTGTTGCTGGCGATGTACTCGCGCTCGACGTCGCTCCCCGCCGAGAGCTGCACAACGCTGACGGACATGCCGGCAGTGACGGGCGTGTCGGTCGACGGGATCGTGAAGGCGCCCTCCGGGAGCGTAACGCCGGCGTCCGAGAGCGCGTCCCCGACCGTGGCGGCAAGCGTGTAGACGACGCGGTGTTCGTCAGGCAGCGTGATCGTCACCGCCTTCGCGTGCTGCACGCGGATGTCCGTGCCGGCAGCGAGCGCGTCGAGCTGGTCCGGCTGTACGAGGTCGCCCGGACCGACAACCACGCCCGCCTCGCGGAGCGCCTGGATGACGGTCTGCCGGCTCGAGCTGGAGTCGACCGTGCGCCCGTTCTCGGTGATCGAGAACGGCACGGCGCGCCGGACGGCGATGTCGATCGCGCGCCCGGGCGATGCTTCTATGGCGAGCGGGCCGGCCGACGCGAAGAGCCGCGGTGGCTCGACGGGAGCGGCGGGCGAGACGAATTCGCCGTCCTGCAGCACGCTGTCACGGTCGCCGAGCGCGACATCGGCTTCGGCGAGCAGCTGGTCGATGGTCTCGGCGTGGGTGAGAAGCTGGTAATCCGCGCCGTCCACGTGGAGCGACACGACGCTCGCCCGCTCGACGCGCAGCACCTCGGCGTCGGGGGCAGAGAGCGAGGTCACGCGATCACCCGGAGCGAGGTCAACGCCGCTCCGGCGCAGCACGGCACCGTCCTGCGCCAGCCGCGTCGAGACGACGACCTGCCGCCCGTCCGCCTGCACGACAACCCGCCGGGGCTGGAGGACGACATAGCCGAGCACAGTGACGGTCAGGGCAGCGGCGAGCATCGCCAGGTGGTTGCGGCGGCGAGGATCGAGGAGCAGGCAGCGGCTGAGCGACTCGCGCGCGGTCTCGGCCCATCGTCGCCACGCGTGCCGGCTCACCGGCGCTGCGCCTCCCTGCGGCTACATCCCTCTCGCGAGTGTCGTATGAGGCACGCCGCCGGGGGACGCGGCGCGAGAATGAGAGTTACGGTCGTGCACCCACTGTCGATCAGGCCCTTCGGCTTAACGGCGCTAACTAGCTCCGGCCCGGTAACCCTGCGGCACCCGAAGCAAACTGCTTACCGCTGCTTCGTTCCCGACCTGACGGGGTTCACAGCGCTCCGCCGCGCAGGACCAGGCCCTCAACGCCGCTCGGCGCCGTCAGTTCCCAGGTACGCTGACCTCGAGTGGGGATTCAGCCCCGCTATAGCGGCTTGCGGGTACAGGGCACCGCTGGCTCCCCGCCTAGCACGACCGTCGGCATTGTACCACGAGGGTCCCACGCCGCCGTGCGCCCCCCGCTCTTCGGGCTTTACCCCGCATCCGGAACAGATTCAGTTCGGTGATATTCTGTCGTCATCCTTCGAGCAGGCGACGAAACGGAGGCCGAACGTGGGTGATGCGCTTCCAGTCTATGTTGCCGCGGCGGTGCAGGCGGCGCCGGTGTTCATGGACCGCGACGCGACCGTCGCGAAGGCATGCGAGCTGATCGGCGAGGCCGCGCACGCGGGTGCGAAGCTGATCGTCTTTCCGGAGACGTGGATCCCGACGTACCCATGGTGGACGAGCAGCCCGCAGTTGTTCTCGTCGCAGCACTTCGCCGATCTCTGGAAGAGCTCCGTCGAGGTGCCATCGGATGCCACGCGCCGGATCGGCGAGGCGGCGCGCGCGGCCGGCGCGTACGTCGTCATCGGCGTCAACGAGCGCGATACGGCGACGCGCGGCACGCTGTACAACACGCTGCTCTACGTCGCGCCGGACGGTACGCTCGCCCATCGGCACCGGAAGCTGATGCCTTCCTTCACCGAGCGCACCATCTGGGGCCGCGGCGACGGCAGCGACCTGCAGGTCATCGACACGCCATTGGGCCGGATGGGCGGGCTGATCTGCTGGGAGCACGAGATGACGCTCGCGAAGTACGCGCTATACGCACAGGGCGAGCAGGTGCACTGCGCGGCGTGGCCCGCGTACTCGTTCCAGAATGACGAGATCGATTTCGGGATGCGGCAGTACGCGTACGAGGGCGCCTGCTTCGCCGTATCGGCGTGTGGCATCTACAGCGGCGCGACGCTGCCCGAGAGCTTCGGCGGTGTGCCCGTCACGGCGAACGGCGGCACCGCGATCGTCGACCCCGCCGGCCGCTACCTCGCCGGACCGGTGTACGACCGCGAGGAGATCCTGTACGCCGAGATCAATCTCGAGTCGGCGCTGCGCCGGAAGCACACGCGGGACGTCGCCGGCCATTACGCGCGGCCCGACGTGTTCGAGTTCCGCGTGAAGACGGCGCCCGCGCCTCGAACCAACGCCCCATCGGCGAACGGCGGCTGGGCGCACGACAGCGCGTCGCTCGGCGATTTGTCGATCGAGGCGGCCGATCGTATCGCGCCCGCCGACGCCGCAAGCATGCAGTCGTAGCCGTGTCGATGCGGACGACGATGCGCAAGCGGCCGCTGCCATACGACGGCGCGGCGGCGCGCGCGCACGTGATGAAGGCGGATCCCGTGATGCGCGGCATCATCAAGCGCGTGGGCGACTACGCGCTCGAGGTGCGCGGCGAGCCGTACGAGGCGCTGCTGCGTTCGATCCTTTACCAGCAGCTCGCGGGCGCCGCCGCCGCCGCCATAGAACGCCGCTTCCTCGCGCTGTTCGACGACCGCATCCCGCAGCCGGATGAGCTCGCCGCGATCAGTGACAACGATCTCCGCACAGCTGGACTCTCACGCCAGAAGTCATCGTACCTGCGCAGCATCGCCGAGCACTTCGCGTCGGGCGAGATGAGCAACCGCGTGCTGCGGCGGGCGGACGACGATACGGTGATCGAGCTGGTGACGCGCATCAAGGGCGTCGGCCGCTGGACCGCGGACATGCTGCTGCTGTTCTGCCTCGGCCGGCCCGACGTGCTGCCCGTCGGCGACCTCGGCGTGCGCAACTCCATGCAGGCGGCCTACAGCCTCGACGACCCACCCGACACCGAGACGATGATGCGCATCGGCGAGTCGTGGCGGCCGTATCGCAGCGTCGGCACCTGGTACTTGTGGCGGCGCGGCGACATCGTCACCCTGTAGGCGATGTACGAGATGGAACGCGAGGAGTTCGAGGCGGTCGTCGCCGACGCGGCCAACAACCTGCCCGAGGCGTTCCGCGACCAGATCGCCAACCTCGAGTTCTCCGTCGAAGAATGGGCAAACCGCGGTGACTACGCGCGGACAAGCACGCCCGCGACCGCCATGCTGCTCGGCGTCTATCGCGGCATCCCGCTCACGAAGCGCGGCGGCTACTACAACATGAGCCTGCCCGACACGATCGTCGTGTTCCGCCAGCCGCTGCAGCGCATCGCCCGCGACGAGGCGGATCTGCGCGACCGCATCCGGCACGTAGTCGTGCACGAGGTAGCGCACTACTTCGGCATCAGCGACGACCGCCTGCGCGAGATCGACGCGTACTAACGGTCGATCGGCGCGTCGTCGCGGTTGCCCCACTCCTGCCAGGAGCCGTCGTAGTTGCGCACGCTCGGGTAGCCAAGCACGTGCTTCAGCACGAACCAGGTGTGGACGGCACGGATGCCGAGCTGGCAGTGCGTGATGATCTCCTGGTCCGGCGTGATGCCCTGCGCCTCGTACATCGCGCGCAGCTCCTCCGGGCTCTTCAGCACGTTGTCGCCGGCCGTCGCGTCGCTCCATTCGATGTTTGCCGCGCCCGGGATGTGCCCGCCGCGTGCCGCGCGCACGTTCTTGCCCGTGTACTCATCGAGCGCGCGGCAGTCGAGGATGCGGGCGCCGGGATCGTCGATCGCCGCGCGCACGTAGTCGAACGTCGCGCGGTTGGATTCATCGCGCTCGCGTGGCACCGGGTACTCGGATGGAAGGCGCTCGGTGACTTCACGCGTCATCGGCCTCTTCTCGGCGAGCCAGCGCTCGCGGCCGCCTCTCAGGATGTGCACGGGCGAAGGGTGGCGGTAGAAGTCCATCGTCCAGAGGCCGCGCATCGCGAAGACGCTGTGGCGGTCGCCGTACCACACGACGGTGGTGGCCGGAGTGATCCCGAGCCGGCGCATAAGCGAGGCGAACTGCTCCGGCGTCAGCACGTCGCCGCTCGATTCGTCGCCGTTGCGCAGCATGTCGGCGTGCGGGTCGACCCAGAGCGTGCCCGGGATGTGGCCGTCGTCGTAGGTCTGCTTGTCGATGCTCGACTCGATCACGCGGACGTCGAGATCATCGAGGTGCAGTTGCAGCCAGTCGGGGTCGACGTAGACGTCCATGCTCACGCGCTCGCCGGCGCGTCGTCGCGCCCCACTTCGATCGCCAGGCCGGTCAGCTCGTTCGCGAAGCGCTCGTCGAGCCGCATGAACGCGCCGTCCCCTTCGGCGAGCAGCACGCCGTCACCGTCCCGCACCTCCGCCCGCAGTTCGATCAACCGGCGCCGGTCGCGCGTCACCCACGCCTCGACGCGCAGCGGGCCGTCGAGGCGCACCGCCTGCCGGAACCGCACGTTGAGGCGCGCGGTCGCGGCCCATGCCGACGCGTGGTACACCGCCCAGCCCATCGCCTCGTCGATCAGCGTCGAGACGACGCCGCCGTGCATGCGGCCGGGGTAGCCCTGCTGGAAGTCAGCCGGCGTGTAGTCACAGACGGTGCGGTCGCCCTCGCGGCGGAAGTGCATGTGCAGGCCGAGGTCGTTCTTCTCGCCGCAGGCGTAGCACATGTGGCCGCGTCGCTCCCGGTCGTCGTTCACGAGCCGCCGCCAATGCTCGCGCGACCCTCGATGAGCACTTCGCCACGCTCGTTCGCGCACTGGACGCTCCAGGCACGCTCGCCCGAAGGGGTCGCGGACGCCGCCACGGTATCGCCCGGGCGCGCCGGCGCCTTGAATCGCACCTTGAGCCGGCCGCCGGAAAGCCAGTCGTCCCCGCATGCCGCAAACATCATCTCGCCGATCGTCGCGAGCACGAGCATGCCATGCGCGATCGTGCCGCCGAACGGCGTGGCGCGGGCGAACTCGGGGTCGACGTGGATCGGGTTGTGGTCGCGCGAGGCGTCGGCATAGCGATGCAGTTGCTCCTGCGAGAGCGTGCGCGTGACGGGTGCAGGCTGCGCGCTCATGCGCCCGCTCCCGGCGCCATGATCGTCGTGCGCGCGCGGATCGCGGTCGCGCCGGCGTGCGCGATCTCGAACTCGATGACGCTGATCACGAACCCTTGCCGCTCCGACCGCTGGGCGACGCGCCCGGTGAGCGTCAGCTCCGCGCCGAGCGGGATCGCCTGCTGGTGCTCGACCTCCTGCCCGGTGTGCAGTGAGCCTTCCGGCAGGTAGAGCTGCTCCTGCAGCGCCGCGAGGCCGAGCGCGACGGCAGCGAGCGGCGGCACGCTGCCGCCGTAGTCGTTGGCGTCGCCGACCGCATCGAGATACGCGCGCACGCCGGCATCCGCGAGCACGAACGTGGCGGGGGCGATCTCGTGGCCACGCGGCAGCGCCGCGATCGACGTGCGAGCGGACGATGTCATCGCACTGAGGCTACGAGGCGTCGCGTGGGAGGTCAATCGAGCGAATCGGAGATCGAACGTCAGACGCAGGGCGTCTTCATGTAGGACTCGCCCCAGCGTTCGAGCGAGAGCAGCGCCTCGCCGAGCTGCCGGCCCTTCGACGTTAGCTCGTACTCGACCCACGGCGGCATCACGGCCACGATGTTGCGGCTGACGACGCCGAGCTCTTCGAGGTTCTTCAGGCGATCGCGCAGGGTGCGCGAGTTGCAGCCGCCGACGTCGTGCGCGAGCTCGTTGAAGCGGCGCTTGCCCGTCATCAGCTCGTGGATGATGTGCGGCACCCACTTCTGCCCGAGCAGCGCGAGCGTCGCCCGGACGGGACAGTAGACGTCGTTATCGTCGAGTACCAGCTTCCGCTCGAGCACCATCGTGCTTCAGTTGTACTCGAACCGGCTCGCGGCTGTCTACCGCGACCCTACAGGCACTGCTCCGTCAGCCGCGACATGGCTTGCTCACAGACGATCGTTCTGGGTTCAGGCGACGGCGGATGCGGTCTCGGCGAGGTACGCGAGCATCGAGCGCGCGGCGATGCGCGCATCGCGGATCGCCGTGACGACGAGGTCGGCGCCGTTGACGCAGTCGCCGCCCGCGAACACGCCGTCGCGGTTCGTCGCGCCGGTCTCGCGGTCGACGAGCACGAGGCCGTAGCGGTCCATCAGCACGGCACCGGATGCCGGCACTTCGCTGTCGGCGCCATAGCCGATGGCGAGCACGACCGTGTCCGCATCGAGCGTGAACGCCGAGCCGGGCACGGGCTGTGGGCGCCGGCGGCCGCCTTCGTCCGGTGGCCCGAGCTCCATGCGCTCGAGCTCGACGGCGCGGACGCGGCCGGAGGGGGTGCCGTCGAAGCGCACGGGCGCGGCGAGGAACTCGAATCGCACGCCTTCCTCGCGTGCGTGCTGGCGCTCTTCCTCGCGGCCGACCATCTCCTTCTCGGTGCGGCGATAGACCAGCGTCACACTGTCGGCGCCGAGACGGATGGCGGTGCGCGAGCAGTCCATTGACGTATCGCCGCCGCCGATGATCACGACCTTGCGCCCGACGCTGAGCGGCTCGCGCATCGACTCCGGTAGATCTTCTGGCGACAGGTTGCCGCGCGAGAGGAACGCTGTCGCCTGGATAACCCCTCCGAGCTCTCCGCCTTCGATCGCCAGCGGGTTCCCGATCGACGCGCCCTGCGCCAGGAAGACCGAGTCGTACCCCTCGGCGAGCAGATCATCGACGGTGCGCTGACCGCCGAGCCCGATGTAGGTGTCGCTGACGAACTCGATCGGCAGGCGCTCCAGTTCGGCCAGCCGCTCATCGAGCACGTGCTTCTCGAGCTTGAAGTCGGGGATGCCGTAGCGCAGCACGCCGCCTGGCGCCGGCCACGCATCGAACACGGTCACGGTGTGGCCTGCCTTCGCCATGTCTTCGGCGACGGTGAGCCCCGCCGGCCCGGCGCCGACGACGGCGACCCGCCGGCCCGTGCGCGGCGCCGCCGTGTCGCACGCCGGAGCGTTCTCGCGCTGGTAGTCGGCGATAAAGGCTTCGAGGCGACCGATGCGGACCGGCTTGTTGTTCTTGCCGACGACGCAGGCGCCCTCGCACAGCCGCTCCTGCGGGCACAGGCGGCCGCACATCTCGGGCATCGTGCTCGTCTCGTGGAAGACGTCCGCGGCGCCGATCACGTCGCCGTTCTCGAGCTTCCAGAAGGCTCCGGGGATGTCGTTCCCGACCGGACAGGCGACCTGGCACGGCGCGGCCGGGCACTGGATGCACCGTTCCGCCTCGACCTTCGCCGTTTCGAGGTCAAGCGCCTCGTACACCTCGAGCCAGTTCCGGACGCGGACGTTCGGCGCCTGCTTCCCGATGTGCTGCGGCGGGATCTTCAGCCGCGCTTTGCGGTCGACCGCGGGGCGATCGTGCGATTGTGCCATCAGTAACAAGTCCCCGGGGATATTGTCGTCAGGCGTCCCTATTCATCGTAGCAATCCGGACAGGAGTTTCGGATTGAAGTTGCGGATTATGTTGATTCGAAGAGCCGATGGCTGGCCCAGGGCGCCTGGCGCCGATTCCGCTCGCTTGACGCCTATTCGGGCGCGTTGGATGCTGTAGCCGCAGAACGCCAACGGGAGACTACGCCGCTGCCCCATCCGCGTGCCGCCAAACTACCACCCCAGGGGACCTCGCATGACGATTGAGCTCGGCCTCGCGACCGCCGTCGACGCGCAGGCCTTCGGCCAGCCCGGCCAGCGCACATTCCGGCTGCGGCTGCTCGGCGAGCAGTCGGAGGCCGCCTCGCTGTGGGTCGAGAAGGAGCAGTTGCAGGCGTTGAGCCTCGCGCTGAAGCAGATGCTCGCGCAACTGGACTTCGCAACGTCGGAGCCCGTGGCGGGCATCGCGGAGTTCCCGGTGGTGCCCGAGCACGACTTCCGCGTCGGCCGGATGGGCATGGGGTACAGCCCCTCGGACAGCACGGTCGTGCTCTTCACGTACGAGATCGGCGTGGAGGACGAAGAGGAGCCGACGCTGCGCGTGCGGCTGTCGCAGGCGCAGTCATCGACGCTCGGCGACCTGCTGGACGAGATTATCGCCGGCGGCCGGCCGGTATGCCCGCTGTGCGGGCTCCCCATGGAACCGGGCGGTCACGCCTGCGTCCGGACGAACGGCCACTCGAAGCAGCCGATCCCGGACGAAGAGTCAGACGACGACGAGAGCTGA
>DASUKS010000194.1:0-11601 GCA_036278595.1 Dehalococcoidia bacterium | reverse complement strand
GAGACGCTGTGGCGGAGCGGCGTCGGGCCCCAGACGACGACGAGTTGCGCCCAGCGCTTGTTGAGCTCGGCTTCCTTCGTCGAGTGGGAGGTCTGCGTGCCATCGACGAAGCGCAGCTCGACAGAGGCGCCTGCGAAGAGGCCGCGCAGATCGTGGTGCTGTGCCGGTGTCCCGCCGACGACGAGCACGTGACGGACGCGGCGGCGGGCGAGCGCGGCGGTCGAGATGGCGACGGCGCGGCGGTTGTTCGAGCCGCGGCAGACCTGGCAGTGCGGCTGCGTGACTTCGACCTGCAGGCGGTGGTCGCGCGCGGCGACGGGGCGGCAGCCGTCGCAGACGCGCAGGACGTCGCGTTCCAGGACATCGCGGGCGCGCGGGAGCTTCCCGGCGACGAAGCCGGTCTTGCCGGGCCGTGTGAGGCCGTCGCGCTCGAGGGCGACGCGGCCCTCGTGGAGGGCTTCCTCGCTGTCGAAGCCCTCCGAGCGGAGGAAGTCGTCGATGTTGACCGCGCTGCCTTGCGTCGTCATTGCAATCCGTCGCGCGAAGCTGCCGCGCGCGTGTAGGTGCGTCCGAACCGTCATGCGCGCAGGCTCGCACACGCGTGCGACAGACGTTGTCGCCGTATGCTCATCGTATCGCGACTGCGCGCCGCATCGCTCGCGGTGCGCAGTTGACAGCGGCGCGCGGTTCGATGCAGGATCGGCGCAGCGCCTGCGCACCGCGAAGCCGCCGCGATCCGCCACGGCAGGAGCACTCCTATGTACGGCACACTGGCCATTCCCCAACGCGCGCTGAACGCGCTCGCGGAGTACGTCGGCGACGACGACATCGACGAGCTGCGGGCGCTGGCCCGGCCGCTCGAAGGCCTGCGGGTGCTGAACCTGAGTGTGACCGGCTTCGGGACGGGGACGGCCTCGATGCTGAACTCGGCGATCCCGCTGTTCACGAACCTGGGCCTCGACTGCCACTGGGAGGTCGTACGCAGCTCCGAAGATACGCTGCCGGTGACGCGCGCGATGTACCAGGCGCTGGCCGGGACGTACGTCCCGTGGACGCGCGAGATGACGGAGCGCTGGGAGCGCTACGCGGCGATGAACGCGGGGCTGCTCACGGAGGAGTTCGACATCATCGTGGTGCACGACCCGCAGCCGGCGGCGATGCGGTCGTACATCGACGACGGCGACGGCGCGAAGTGGCTGATGCACTTCCACATCGACCTGTCGTCGGCGCAAGAGGATGTCTGGCGCCTGCTGCGGCCCCACCTGGCGCGGTACGAGGCGGCGGTCTTCGAGGAGGAGTCGTTCGGGCGGGCGGACATCGGCCTGCCGGCGCACGTGGTGCGGCCGGCGATCGATCCGAGCAACGCGCGGAACATGCCGCTTCCGGCGGAGGTCATCGAGACGGTGACCTGCCGATACGGAATAGACTGTGCGCGGCCGATACTGTGCCAGGTCTCGCCCTGCGATGCTGCGAGCAGGCTCGTCGAGGCGATAGACGTGTGGGCGGAGGTGCGGCGGACGCATCCGGGGCTGCAACTGGTGCTGCTGCTGATGACGGACCCGCAGGACCCGCCGGCGCGGGCCTGCTACGAGGAGATGGCGCGGCGCGCACACGAGGAGCCGGACGTGTTCGTGCTGAGCATGGGCAACGACCTCGGGAACACGGAGCTGAACGTGCTGCAGCGCATCGCGGCGGTGAACATGCAGCGGGGGCTGCGGAAGGGCTACGGCCTGTGGATCTCGGACGCGCTCTGGAAGGAGCGGCCGTGCGTGGTGGCGCCGGAGGGCGGGCTGACGCACCAGGTGATCGACCGGGAAACGGGGCTGGTGGCATCCTCGACAGGCGACTTCGCGGGGGCGGTCTCGCGCCTGCTCGATGAGCCCGCTGAGGCCGCGCGGATGGCGCGACGCGGGCACGAGCTGGTGCGGCGCGAGTTCATGATCACGCGCTACCTGCGCGACTGCCTGCGGGTCTACGGCGGGCTTCAGCGGGGGTAGCCGTTGCTCGGTTCCGTCCCCACCACGCCGAAATCTCTCGAGGACTACCGTCCGATCATCGGTGACGAACGCACGGACGAGATCCTGCGGCTCGGCGATCAGCTGCGCGGCGCGCGCGTCTTGCACGTGAACGCGACGGCGTTCGGCGGCGGCGTGGCGGAGATCCTGGGCACGATGGTGCCGCTGATGAACGACGCCGGGCTGGACGCGGACTGGCAGGTGATCAAGGGCGCTGACGACTTCTTCAACATCACCAAGGCGATGCACAACAGCCTGCAGGGGATGTACTACGACTGGACGCCGGAAAAGCGCGAGACGTGGCTGGACTACAACCGGATGAACGCCGAGCTGTTCGACGGTTCGTACGACTTCGTGATCATTCACGACCCGCAGCCGGCGCCGATCCTGAGCTTCCTCGAGCAGCGGACCGGCGAGCGATCGGGGAAGTGGATCTGGCGCTGCCACATCGACCTGACCGACGCGCAGCCGCCGGTGTGGGACCTGCTGCGGACGTACGTCGAGCGCTACGATGCGGCGATCTTCACGCTGCCGGACTACGTGAAGGACGATCTGCGCGGGCCGCAGATCTTCTGCGTGCCGCCGGCGATCGACCCGCTGAGCCCGAAGAACATGCCGCTGCCGGCGGAGACCGTAGACCAGATCCTCGAGCGGTACTCGGTGGACCCGCGGCGCCCCATGATCACGCAGATCTCGCGCTTCGACCCGTGGAAGGACCCGCTGGGGGTGATCGATGTCTACCGGGCGGTGAAGGCCGAAGTGCCGGACCTGCAGTTGGTGATGGTGGCCTCGATGGCGAGCGACGACCCGGAGGCGTGGGACTGGTACGAGCGGACGGTGCGGCGGGCCGGGGAGGACTACGAGATCCACGTGCTGTCGAACCTGCAGGGCGTGGGGAACCTGGAGGTGAACGCGTTCCAGCGCGCGGCGAAGGTCGTGGTGCAGAAGTCCGTGCGTGAGGGATTCGGGCTGGTCGTCTCGGAGGCGCTATGGAAGGCGAGGCCGGTGGTGGCAGGGAACGTCGGCGGTATCCCGCTGCAGATCGTCAACGGGAAGACGGGCTTCCTGGTGAACTCGACGGAGGAGTGCACCGAAAAAGTGCTGTTCCTGTTGCGGAACGAGAAGGAAGCGGCGCGCATGGGGGAGAGGGGGGCGGAGTACGTACGCGACAACTTCCTGATGACGCGCTACCTTCGGGACTATCTGCGGATATTCTGTCAGCTGAGCGGCCGCGAGGGCGCGGCGCCGCCGCACCCGATCCAGGCCGGGCGGGCTCCCGGTTAGAGCAAGGACGTTCGATGAAACGGGTGGTGGCGCTGATCCTGGCGGGCGGGCAGGGCGACCGCCTGAGCGTGCTGAGCGAAGAGCGCGCGAAGCCGGCGGTCATCTTCGGCGGGCGCTACCGGATCATCGACTTCGCGCTGAGCAATGTCGTGAACTCCACGCTGAGCCGTGTCGGCGTGCTGACGCAGTACCGGCCCCGGTCGCTGAACGACCACATCGGCATCGGGCGGCCGTGGGACCTCGACCGGACGGGCGGCGGGGTGACGCTGCTGCAACCGTACCTGGGGCGCGAGAGCTCGGACTGGTACAGGGGCACGGCGGACGCGATCTTCCAGAACATCTACTTCCTCGAAGAGACGCGCGCGGAGCTGGTGCTGATCCTGGCCGGCGACCACGTGTACAAGATGAACTACGAAGAGCTGATCGCGCGCCACCTCGCGAACGAGGCGGACGTGACGGTGCCGCTCTACCAGGTGCCGATCGATGAAGCGCACCGGTACGGCGTGCTGACGGCGGACGCGGACGACCGCATCGTGGAATTCGACGAGAAGCCGGACCACCCGAAGTCGAACCTGATCTCGATGGGGATCTACGTCTTCAAGCGCGAAGTGCTGATCGAGCAGCTGATCGCCGACTCGCAGCACGACACCACGCACGACTTCGGGCGCGACATCGTGCCATCGATGGTCGAGGACCCGTCGATGCGGGTGTTCGGGTACCGGTTCGATGGCTACTGGCGCGACGTCGGGACGATCGAGTCGTACTTCGACGCCAACATGGACCTGCTGGAGGACCTGCCGGCACTGAACCTCTACGACCCGGACACGCGCATCCGCACGCGGGTGACGGGCTACCCGCCGGCGAAGATCGGGCGGCGGGCGTACCTGTCACGGTCGCTCGTCGAGCTGGGGTGCATCATCAACGGGCACGTCGAGCACTCGGTGCTGTCGCCGGGCGTGTACGTCGAGGAGGGCGCGGTGGTGCGCGACTCGATCATCTTCGACAACTGTCACATCGACCGCGGGGCGATCATCGAGCGGTCGATCCTGGACAAGGACGTGCGGGTGGGGAAGAACGCCTACGTGGGCTACGGGGACGACTGGGCGCCGAACAACGAGCGCCCGGACATCGTGAACGCCGGCATCACGATCGTGGGGAAGCGGGCGACGATCCCGCCGTACATGCGCATCGGCCGGAACTGCGTGATCGGAGCGAGCGTGACGCCGCAGGCCTCGGAGGAGGGGTACTTGCCGAGCGGGACGACGCTGCGGGGGTCGGAGAAGCATTTTCCGTACCGGGTGTAGGTGGCGGTCGTTGGGGACGTTGGTGCGGCCATGGCGGCCGGACGGCGGTTCGATCGTGCCGTCGCGCACTCAGTGCGAAGTTGGATGCTAGAGGTTGGAGGAGGTTGGCTCGCTCGCCGGCGCGTTGACAGCTCCTGACCGGATGTGATCTACTTGGGTGATACTACTCGGGTATACGGTTGTATCCGCGGCAACCCACGCGGCCCGCATAGGCGGCCCGACCGAACAGATACCAGACAGGAGTGACGTGACAGGGCAGGAGATCGAGGAACTCAAGCAGTACATGCATGCCTGCTTCAAGTATGACGGGCCGTATACGCTCGCATCGGGCCGCCAGAGTAACTACTACTACGACGGCAAGGGTGCGACGGAATACGGCCCCGCAGCATGGCTGATCGGCAAGGCCTTGCTCAATATCGTGCTCGACGCCGGGGCCGAGGCGGTCGGCGGGCTTGAACTCGGTGCCGTTCCCATCGCGGACGCCACCGGGATCGCCGCGCACGTCAGCAGGGGCATCCCCTTGCCGACGTTCGTGGTGCGTAAGTCTGCCAAGACGCACGGTACCGGCTTGAACGTGAGCGAGGCGAACATGCCCGATGGCTCAAGGCTGCTTTCTCCCGGTCGGCGAGTAGCCATCGTGGATGATGTGATCACCACCGGTGGTTCGATCCAACAGGCTATCGATGAGGTGCAGCGACTCGGTTGCGTCGTGGCAGTCGTTGTGGCGTTGGTCGAGCGCCACGAGGCGGCGGAGCATGCCCGCCGGCTGTACAGTCAGGGCTTCCCAGTTCGCCGTCTCTTCTACACCGACGAGCAGGGCAATCTCTTCGTAGACCAAGACTTTGCTGGAAGAGCTGAAGCGGCTGCTGCGCCGGCCGTTCCTCGTCGATAATCTTCGCGCCGCGGCCAACCTCTCCTTCGAAGCGTCGTGGAATTCGTAGCACCGACTTGGCCTCTTCGTCATCACGCGTGTCCTCCGCATCCTCGAAGATCAGTGGGACGCTGAGAACCTTCGTGACCAGGCATCGATGACCCATGCTGCGCTGGACGAGATGGAAGCGCGGATGCGACCGCTGCTCATCGCGTACCTCGACGCGCTCGATGCGGGCGAGCTGAACGAGGCGCAGGAACTCCGCGCCTTGAACGCTATCGTCGATGCGCTGTTCGAGTGGACGGCAGAGCGACAGGCACCGCGCCCATAGGCCGCCGCTCACGTTTTCGTTCGGCTCGTCAGACGGAGCTACTCGAAGATGGAGCTGGCGACTTCTTCGATTGAGCGCTGGACGTCCTGGTCGTCGGTGAGGGCCCAGACGACGCCGACCTGGCAGGCGCGGCGGGGCGGGATGCCCTTCTGGATCAGCTTGCCCGTGTAGACGAGCAGGCGCGTCGAGACGCCCTCGCTCAGTCCGTGCTCGCGCAGGTTGCGCACCTTCTCGCCGAGCTTGGCCAGATCCGACGCCGTCTCTTCGTTGACGCCGCTCTCGTGCGCGATGATCTTCGCCTCGAGCTCCTTGCGCGGGTGGGTGAATTCGAGCGAGATGAAGCGCTGGCGCGTGCTGTGCTTGAGGTCCTTGAGCGCGCTCTGGTAGCCCGGGTTGTACGAGATGACGAGCAGGAAACCCTCGCGCGCTTCGACGATCTGGCCGCGCTTTTCGATGGGCAGCACGCGGCGGTGGTCGGTGAGGGGGTGGATGAGGACGGTGGTGTCCTTGCGCGCCTCGACGACCTCGTCGAGATAGCAGATGGCGCCGGCCTTGACCGCACGGGTGAGGGGACCATCGATCCAGCGCGTCTCGTCGCCTTCGAGCAGGTAGCGGCCGACGAGGTCGCTCGCGGTCAGGTCTTCGTGGCAGGCGACGGTGACGAGCGGCAGCGCTTCGGTGCGCTCGGCCTTCGCGTCGTCCTTGCCGCCCTTGATGATGGTCAGCGGGCGGCCGAGGCGCCATGCCATGTACTCGACGAAGCGCGTCTTGCCGCAGCCGGTCGGGCCCTTGAGGAGCACGGGGATCTTCGACTCGAAGGCGGCTTCGAAGAGCTCGATCTCGTCGCCCGTCGGCACGTAGTACGGCTCGACGTGTGGGTGGTACTCCTCGATGGCGTACTGGCGGTAGCCGGCGTCCTCTTCGACCTGGGTCTGCTCCTCGATCGTCATGCGTCCCTCCGTCCGGAGCCCTGCGGCTGCAGCTCGAGCCGCTTCCACTCATCGTCGACGCGGCGCTGGAGCTGCTCGATCGTGCCGCTGTTCTCGATGATCACCTGCGCGTGGTCAGCGCGCTCTTCGTTCGTGAGCTGTGCGTTGATGCGCGCCTCGGCGTGTTCGGCCGAGAGGCCGTTGCGCTCCATGATGCGCTCGCGGGCGAGGTCGGGCGGCGCGATGACGGCCCAGACCTCGTCGACAAGCGGCTGCCAGTTCGCCTCGATCAGCACCGCGGCTTCGAGCACGACGACCGGCGTGCCTTCCACGCGCAGGGTCTCGAGGCGCGCCTCCATGACGTGCCGCATCCACGGCCAGACGATGCCTTCGAGCCGCTTGCGGTGCGCGCGGTCGGCGAAGACCTTCGCGCCGAGCGCCTTGCGGTCGATCTGGCCGTCGTGGCCGACGATGTCCTCGCCGAAGGCGGCGATGACGGCGTGGTAGCAGTCGCTGCCGGGCGCGTAGGCCTCGTGGCCGACCTTGTCGGCATCGATGACGTAGGCGCCGTGGCGCTCCAGCATTTCGCGGACGACGGACTTCCCGCTGGCGATGCCGCCGGTGAGGCCGATGACCGTGGTCACGTGGGACTCCCGATACAAATGCGAAGGCGCCGTGGTATCCGGCGCGCCTTCAGTATCGGAGATGGGCGGGCGCGGGACAAGCGCGCCGCGTGCGCGGGCGCTTGAAGGTAGGAGGAAGGCTGGAGGGCGCGGCGGAGGAGCGAGGAGATAGGAGCGACGAGCGAGGTCCGGCGCACGAGATTCTGCACGCGTAGGACCGATGTTGGATGTGGCGGTTGGATGTTGGCCCAGCGATGTCCCGGGCACAGCGGACACTATTCACTATGAACTCAAACTGTGAACTATGAACTGTGAACCCCTCTCACTCCTCTCTCCTCTCACCTCACTCCTCGGTATCCTGACGCCATGTTGAGTTTGCAGTTGATCCGCGAGCAGCCGGAGGTGGTCCGGAAGGCGCTGTCCGCACGGCACACGGAGGCGCCGCTCGACGAGGTGCTCGAGCTCGATGTGCGGCGTCGCGACGTGATGTCGGAGACGGAGCGGCTGCGGGCGGAGCAGAACGCCGCGAGCAAACAGATTGGCGCGGCGAAGGACAAGGACGAGCGCCAGCGGATGATCGATGCCGTGAAGGGCGTGTCGATGAAGCTGGACGAGCTGACGCCGCGGCTTCGCGACGCCGAAGAACGGCTGCAGTCGCTCGTGATGGAGATCCCGAACCTGCCGGATGCCTCGGTGCCGTACGGCGAGAGCGAGGATGACAACGCGGTCGGCGAGCAGTCGGGTGAGGCTTCGCGCGCGGAGTGGCAGAAGCCGCACTGGGAGCTGGGCGAAGCGCTGGGGATCATCGACTTCGACCGCGGCGTGAAGCTTTCGGGCAGCCGCTTCTACGTGCTCGAAGGCGCGGGGGCGCGGCTGCAGCGCGCGCTCATCGCCTTCATGCTCGAGCTGCACATCGACCGGCACGGGTACAAGGAGATGTACCTCCCGGCGATGGTCAAGGAAGAGACGATGTGGCGGTCAGGGCAGCTGCCGAAGTTCCGCGACAACCTCTACCACGATGCGGAAGAGGACTTCTGGTTCGTGCCGACGGCGGAGGTGCCGCTGACGAATCTCCACGCGGACGAGATCCTGGAGCCGGAGCAGGTGCCGCTGCACTACGTCGCGTACACGCCGTGCTTCCGCCGGGAGAAGATGAGCGCGGGGCGCGACGTGCGCGGCATCAAGCGCGGGCACCAGTTCGACAAGGTGGAGATGTATAAGTTCTGCGCGCCGGAGGACTCGCCGGCCGAGCTGGAGTCGATGCTCGACGACGCGAAGGACGTGTGCCGCGCGCTCGGGCTGACGTACCGGGTGGTGGAGATCTGCACGGCGGACCTGGGGTTCAACGCCGCGAAGACGTACGACCTGGAGGCATGGGCGCCGGGCGTCGGCGAGTGGCTGGAGATCTCGTCGGTGAGCAACTGCACCGACTTCCAGGCGCGGCGGGCGAACATCCGCTTCCGTCGCGAGCCCGGCGGGCGTCCGGAGCTGGTGCACACGCTGAACGGCTCGGGCCTGGCGCTGCCCCGCACGATGATCGCGGTGATGGAGACCTACCAGCGGCCCGATGGCACGATCGAGGTGCCGGAGGTGCTGCTGCCGTGGATGGGCGGCGTCGGCGTCATTCGCGGCGCCGATGACGGGCGGTTGGAGTGAGGAAGCAGGAAGTAGGGGCGGCGGCGCTTCGCGCGGAAGCTGGAAGCTGGAGGCTCGAAGCTGGATCGCGACCATGCGGGAGGATGGACGATCAGAAGATGGACTGTTACCGCTTCATCTCCATTCGCGCCACCAGCCGATAGCCGCCTGCGCGAACTCGACGCATCCGGGTTGATTAGGGAGACCGAAGTGCTCGGGGAAGAAGCTGTCGAAGTGCTTGACGATTTCATCAACGCTACACCCTCGTTGAAGAAGCGGGACTACGGCTTCAACGATACAGTCGTACTCGCCGGTGGTGAATTGGTTCCGAGGAACGCCGATGGGATCCCACTCCCAGGCCAGATCTTCCAGTTTCGCCCAGTCGTCCTTTGAGATGCGTTGCATCGCACCAAGCGTAGCATCCGCCGTGCGCCGGTGATCGATCTCATCACTTCTGTGCCGCGCGTGTTGGGCGCTTGGGGTCTGCGGGCCGATGAGGTGCGCGGCGTGCCGGGCGGGACGCTGAACCACAACTTCGACGTGACCGCCGGCGGGCGGCGGTTCTTTCTTCGCTGCTATCGCGCGAATCTCGAGACGGAGCGCATCTTCGGCGAGCACGAACTGGTGCGGTGGGCGGCGGCGCGTGGCATCGCGACGCCCGTGCCGGTCGAGGCGAAGGACGGCGGATCGGTCTTCATCGACGGGGCGGAGCGGTGGGCGCTGTTCCCGTGGGTGGACGGCGAGCCGGGGGAGCGCGGGGCGCTGTCGCCTGCGCGCGTGGCCTCGCTCGGCGATGCCCACGGGCGTTTGCAGGCGACGCTCGCGACGCATCCCGCGAGCGCCGGGGCGCGCATGCGGCGGCGATGGGACAAGGCGGACTCGCTGCGGCTGCTCGACGACCTGCTGCGCATCTGCGACGACCGGCCCGACGACGCCGACGTGCGGGAGACGGTCGCACGCCAGCGCGAGCTGCTTGAGGAATGGGACGTGCGTCCGCCGGAGGACTTCGCGGCGCTGCCGTGCCAGATGCTGCACGGCGACTTTCACGACCAGCAGGTGCTGTTCCGCGGCGATGCCGTCGCGGGGATCGTGGACTGGGAGATCTGGCATGAGGACGCGCGCGCGTGGGAGCTGGTGCGCTCGCTGTCGTTCTCGCGCCTGCTCGACTCGCCGCTGCTCGAGGTGTACCTCGGCGCGTACCGGCGGCACGTGCAGCTCGCCGAGGGCGAGGTGCAATTCGCGCTGACGCTGTGGTTTCAGAGCCGCGTCGTGGGGCTGTGGGTATGGTGGGCGTACCTGGTCGAAGGCAACGAGCGCCTGCGGCCGTTCTTCGCGGAGACGCGCGCAGAGTTGGAACGCGTGTCCGATCCGCGGTGGACATCGGCTGTGCGGGAGCGGTTTGTGCGTGCCGCCACTTGACGGCAGCTCGCAGGTGGCAGGGTGTTAGCGTTTGGTGGCGGCGATGAGGACTCGGCGGCGATAGGGCTTCAGTTGCAGGGTGAGCGACATCTCGCCGGCGAGCGCCTGCACCGCCGGCTCGCCCATCTCGGCGATGAGGTCGGAGCGGGCATCGAGCGCGGACTGGTAGGCGGCGGTGAGGCGTTCGAGCCAGCGGTCCGTCTCTTCGTAGCGCATCGCGTCAAAGCCGGCGGCGTCGAGCAACGCGGCATAATCCGCGACGGGATCGGTGCCAAGCACCGGCAAACCGGCGACGCGCTCGGGCTCCAGCTCGAAGCAGGCGACGACCAGCCGGCCGCCGGGCGCGAGGATGCGCGCGGCTTCTTCGAGCGCGGCGCGCTTGTCGGGTGCGTACTGCAGCGCGTCTACGCTCATCACGCCGGCGGCTGAGCCGGGCTCGATGCCGGTATCGGCGAACGACCCCTGCTGGAACCGCGCGCGGACGTCGAGGCCGAGCGAGCATGCGCGCGCGGACGCGGCGGCCACGGCCACCGCCGAGACGTCGACGCCCGTGAGCTCGGCGTCGGCCTCCCGCGCGACCCAGAGCCCGGGCCCGCCCATCCCGCAGGCGAGGTCGATGAGCCGCGACCCCGGCGTGAGCCGCAGGTCGTTGACAAACGTTCGCAACTCATCGAGCGTGATGAAGCTGATGTGCTCGAAGCCGGCGGGGTAGTCGGGGCCGCATGCGTGCTCGCGCCAGATGCGGGCGAGCGTGGGGCTGCGCGGAACGGCCTCGTACACGAGGTCGTAGCCGGCGGCGACGCGTGATTCGTCGGTGTCGGGCATTGTTGACTCGGTTCCCCGCCGGAAAGGATAGCGGGCTGCGGCCGACCTAACCCCTCTCCCGCGGCGAGTCTTCGACCGGCCGCTCTCGGAAGGGGAGCGCGTCAGTGTAGCGACGGCGACGGCCGAGCGAGTCGTGTGACATGTGGGCGCGGCAAATAGCGCTTCGACGGCCCGACGGACGGTCGGAGGCCGACGGTCGCCGAGGGTGGTGGATCGCGAGCGGTTGCCCCGCAACTTCTGTAATCCTTCGCGCCGGATCCGCTTCTCGCTGCTCGCGTCCCGGCTCCAGCCGAGAGGGCGGCCTATAATGTGGGCACGCATGGCTTCTGTTTCGGCTGTCTCCGCTTCCCTCGCGAAACGGCGTG
>DASUKS010000193.1:0-2285 GCA_036278595.1 Dehalococcoidia bacterium | reverse complement strand
GCTCGGCTCGTCCTTATGGCGCATGGCGATGTCGTCCTTCACGCGGAAATTCTGGACGATCACCTCCTGAATGTGGGCGTACTCGTCGTGCAGGTCGCGGATGGCGAGCAGCGAGTCCACGCGCTCCTCGCGCGTCTCGCCGATGCCGATGAGGATGCCGGTGGTCCAGGCGATGCGCAGGTTGCCGGCGTCGCGCATCGTCTGCAGGCGGGCTTCCGGGATCTTGCCGGGGCAGTTGAAGTGCGCCATGCCGCGCTCGTGCAGGCGCTCTGACACCGTCTCGAGCATCATCCCCATCGAGGCGCTGACCTCGCGCAGGGCGGCCATCTCCTCGCGGCCCATGATGCCCTGGTTGATGTGCGGCTGCAGGCCGGTCTCGCGCAACACCAGCTCGGCCATCTCGCGCACGTACGACGACGTCGTCGTGTGGCCGAAGCGCGCGAGGTCGTCGCGCACGAAGTCGTAGGTCTCCTCCGGGCGTTCGCCGAGCGAGAAGAGCGCCTCCTTGCAGCCCTGGCGCAGGCCGGCGCGGGCGACGGCGAGCACCTCATCGGGCGACATCGTGCGGGCGAGCGGGTCGTGGGGCCCGCGGGCGAAGGTGCAGTAGCCGCACTTCTGCCGGCAGAGGTTCGTGAGCGGGATGAACACCTTGCGCGAGTACGTGACGGTCGAGCCGTGTGCGCGGTCGCGCAGCGCCGACGCGGCGGCCATGATTGATGCGAGGTCGCTGCCGGACGCGTTGATCAGCCGGTAGCCGTCGGCGGCGTCGAGACGTTCGCCGGCGCGGGCGCGCGCGAGGATGTCATCGAGCGGTGGGGTGCGGGTGGTGGTGAGGTCGAGCATCCGACTCCGGGGCGGGCAAGAAAAAAGCCGCGCCTTCACGATGCGCTCTCGCGCTGAAGGCCCGGCGACCGGCTCTTACCGCCGGCAGGCGTCACACGCCAGGTTGGTCTGGGTTAACAGCGGATTCTACGAACGCGCCGAGAGCCGGGTCAAGCCCGGACGGGATCTCGCTCGGTACCGGCAGCGGTTCGAACCCGGGCTCCTCCGGCGTGATGTCGCTGATCGACTCCACCTCCATCATCGGGTGACCGGGGGCGAACTGCTGGCGGTAGAGCGAGGCGTAGAGCCCGTCGCGCGCCAGCAGCTCGGCGTGCGTGCCGCGATCGACGATGCGTCCGTGTTCGACGACGAAGATGACGTTGGCGTTGAGCACCGTGCTCAGCCGGTGCGCGATAATCAGCGTCGTGCGGCCGCGGCTCAGCTCTTCGAGCGCGCGCTGGATGATGCGCTCGGAGTGCGAGTCGAGCGACGACGTCGCTTCATCGAGGATCAGGATCGGCGGGTCCTTGAGGACGGCGCGGGCGATGGCGACGCGCTGCTTCTCGCCGCCGGACAGGCGGTAGCCGCGCTCCCCGACGATCGTGTCGTAGCCGTAGGGCAGCTCGGAGACGAACTCGTCGATGTAGGCGGCGCGCGCCGCCTCGCGTACCTGCTCGTCGGTGGCGTCGGGCTTCGCATAACGGATGTTGTCGGCGATCGTCGCGTGGAAGAGGTACGGCTCCTGCGTGACGACGCCGATCGCAGACGCGAGCGAATCGAGCGTTACCTCGCGGATGTCGTGCCCGTCGATCAGCACGTGGCCGGACTGCGCGTCGTAGAGACGCGGGAGCAGGTAGGTGATCGTCGTCTTGCCGGCGCCGGATGGCCCTACGAGCGCCGCGGACTGGCCCGGTTGGATGTCAAACGAGACGTCGGTGAGGGCGGGGACCGCCTTGCCGTAAGAGAAGCTCACGTCGTCGTAGGTCACGCGGCCGGCGACGTCGCGGAGCGGCTGCGCGCCCGGAATGTCGTCGATCTCGACCTTCAGGTCGCCGTACTCGAAGACGCGCTCGAATAGTGCGAGCGAGCTCTGCACCGTCGTCCAGACGGTGAGGAGTTGCGTCACCGGCGCGAAGAGGCGGGTGACGAGCAGCGCGAAGGCGATGACGTCCTGCGCGCCGAGGCTGCCGCCGATCACCTCGCGGCCACCGTACCAGTAGACGATGACGGGCGCGATGGAGCCGAAGAGCCCGAGGAACATGAAGAACCAGCGGCCGGTCATGAGCCGGTTGAACGTGAGCTCACGGACGTCGCGGTTCGTGTCCTCGAAGCGTTCGTACTCGTACGACTGGCGCCCGAAGATCTTCGTGAGCAGGGCGCCGTTGACGGAGAGCGTCTCCTGCATCTGCGCGTTCATGTCCGCCAGGCGAATCTGCGTGCGCATGAGGAGCCGGCGCTGCAGG
>DASUKS010000192.1:0-2606 GCA_036278595.1 Dehalococcoidia bacterium | reverse complement strand
GTCGCACGCATCACCGAGGCGCTGCGGCCGCGCCCGCAGGCCGCGCTCGTGGCTGTCGGAGTCGGCCAGGACCCGAACGACCCCTACGCACGCTACCGCCAGCTCGTCCGTCGCCGCCGCTGGTGGAAGTTCTGATCTGGGTTGCTGGTTTCTGGGGACTGGGGATTGGCGCTTGGGAACGATGCCCGGCGTGGATACCGCTAGCCGACGGCGGCCATGCTGCCCGCCGGTGACTTCGTCACCTCGATGCGTGCGTCGATCCGCCGCGCCAGCTCCGGGACGTGGGTGATGATGCCGACCATCCGCTCTTCCGACCGCAGCCCTTCGAGCGCCGTGATGACCACCTCGAGCACGTCCGGGTCGAGCGTGCCGAAGCCCTCGTCGAGGAACAGGCTTTCGAGCACCGCCGCGTTCCGGTTGCGGAGCTCCGGCAGCCGCTCCGACAGCGCCAGCGCGAGCGCGAGCGACGCGACGAACGTCTCGCCGCCGCTCAGCGTGCGCGCGGAGCGCCGCTGGTCCGCCTGCCAGTGGTCGATGACGCAGAACTCGCCATCGTCAACCGTCATCGCGAAGCGGTCGTAGAGCGTCGCCAGGTGTTGCGTCGCACTCTCGGCGAGCGCCTGCATCGCCTCTTCGATGACGAACTTCTGGAAGTTGTCGGCGCGCAGCAGCCGGCCGAGCTCGGCGTACAGCGCGGCCTGCCCACGCTTCTCCTCCAGCTCGACGCGCAGGTCGGCCGCCTTCGCGATGCCCTCCTCGATGCGCCCGGCGCTCGCCTCCAGCGTGGCCACGCGCGCCGTCATACGGTCCGCCTCCGCCTGGCAGTCGTCGCGCCGCGTCTTGAGCAGCGGCTGCGGGTCGCGCTTGCCTTCGATCTCCGCGCGGACATCGTCCCAGCACCAGCGCGCGGTCAGCTCCGTCAGATCCTCTCTCGCCGAGGCGGCTTCCGCGCCGGCCGATTTCGCCTGCTCGATGAGCTGCGTTGCGCTCTCCTCGCGCTTCGCGACCGCGATCGCTGCGTCTTCGACCTGGGGCTGTAGTTCGTCGAGTGCACGGCGTGCGTCGTCGCGGCTGCCGGTGAGTTCGGTCTCGCGCGCGGCCGCCTCGTCCTGCGTCTTCAGCGCGGCGAGGATCGCCTGCTCGTCCGGCGCCACGCCCTTCGGCAGCGACGCAGCAAGCTGCTTCCGTGCGGCGCCGGCATCCGCGTCGAGCCTGGTGGCCTGATCGCGCGCCGTATCGAGCGCCTGCTGCTCGCGTTGCAGCGCGAGTTCGGCCGCGTGCAGCGCGTCGGCGCTCTTCTTCTCTACGGCCTGCGCTGCCTTCACGGCTTTCTCCGCTGCGTCGATGCTCCCCGCCTTGCCCCTCGGCAGCGTCCCGACGGCGCCGCCGCAAACCGGGCACATGTCGCCCTTCTTGAGACCTGAACGCAGGTGCTCGGCCGCCTGTCCCCGGCGCACGTCCTCGCGGTGCGTCTCCGCCGCCTCGCGCTGCGCCGTCGCGTCCGTGGCCGCCTGCCGCGTCTGCGCGCACGCCTGCTCCGCGCGCCCGACGCCGCTCGCGTCCGCGGCGGCCTTCTGCGCGCCGGCGAGGTCGCGCTCGATCTGGGCGACCCGGCGCGCCTGCTGCTCGGCGAGCCCGAGCGCCCGGTGCCGCTCGCGGTCGTAGCCGACGGACGCGAGGTCCTTCTCGATCGATGCGATATCGGCGCGCATCGTCGCAACCTGGTGCTGGCCCTCGGCGGCGAGCTTCTTCAGCCGCTCCGCCTCTTCCAGCGCCTTCGTGTGATCTTCGCGCAGTGCGCGCTCGCGCCGGCGCGCGTCCCTCACGCCCGCGGCCAGCTCGACGGCCTGCTGCAGGGCGGCACGCTGGCCGCGTGTGGCATCGAGCTGCGGCGCCAGCTCCGTCAGCTCCGCGCGCGTCGCATCGAGCGCCTCCTGCGTCGCATCGGCGTAGTCCTCGGTCAGCCGACGGTCGATGGCGCCGGCGTCCTGCTCGAGCGACCGCGCACGCCCATTCGCCGCCGTCATGATGCGCGCGTAGACGCCGATATCGAGCAGCTCGGTGAGCAGCTCGCGGCGCTTCTGCGCGTCGCCGGAGAGGAACTCCTGGAACTGCCCCTGCGGCAGGACGATGCAGCGCGTGAAGCCGGTGAAGTCGAGCCCCAGCAGCTCTTCGATTTCGTGGTTGATGTCCTTTACCTTGCCCGCCTGTGGCTCCCACACGCCATCGACGTACTTCTCGAGCTGGACGAGCGAGGGAAGCTTCGTGACCTTCTCGGTACCGTCCTTTGCCGTTTTCTTCTTGTGGTTGATGGTTCGGATAACCCGATACACGTCGTCGCCTCTGTTCACGCTGAACTCGAGGTGCACGAACATCTCGTCGCGGTTGTGCGACATCAGCGCCGCTGTGCCTTCGACGCGCGGCACGCGGCCGTACAGCGCATAGCAGATCGCGTCGATGAGGGTCGACTTGCCGGAGCCCGTCGGGCCGCTGATGACGAAGAGGTCCATCTTCGAGAAATCGATCTCGACCTCGTCGCTGTAGCAGGTGAAGCCGCGGAGGCGCAGGTTACGCGGACGCATGGCCCATCTCCGCGCGATGCAGCT
>DASUKS010000191.1:0-8397 GCA_036278595.1 Dehalococcoidia bacterium | reverse complement strand
TCGTGTCGTCCTCGGACACGGGCACGGATCCTCTCGTCGCCGACAGCGACGGCGACGGCTGCGGCGACGGCGCCGAGCTGGGCAGCGACCGTGGTGACGGCGGGCGCCGCGATCCAACGAATGGATGGGACTTCTACGACGTGCCGACGCCGGCGCTCAGCCGCGGGTATTCGGGACAAGGGCGTGATGGCGGCATCGGCGTCACGACCGATGTGCTCGCGCTCCTCGCGTACTCCGGCCGCAACGCCAGCCAGCCCGAGTACGTGGCGGACTACGACGGGAGCGGCGTCGAAGACGGACTGCAGTACGACCGAAGCCTGAGCACCACGCCCGGCGAACCGTGGCGGTCGGGACCGCCGGACGGCGCGATCGGCGCCACGTCGGATGTCGTCGCGATGCTCGCGCAGACCGGTAGCAAGTGCTCCTGAGGCGCACCGCGCGAGCGGCTCTGTGCGCGAGGCGCGCGCCGTCAGCGCGGAATGCGATACAATAACCTTGACGTACGCGTTAATGTCGCATTAGGATAGACCCGATGACCCACCGGCGCACGCCAGACGAGCAGCCCGAAACGTCCGAGGCGTACCTCCAGATCGGGGAGGTCGCGGAGCGCACCGGCGTCACGCAGCGCACCCTCCGCTTCTATGAAGAAAAAGGGCTGCTTAAGCCGCCGTCGCGGCTCGAGGGCGGCTTCCGGCTGTACTCCGAAGACGACGTGCAGCGCGTCGAGCAGATCCGCCGGCTGCAGACGCTCCTCGGCTTCACGCTCGCAGACATCAAGGAGATGGTCGAGGCGGAAGAGGTCAAGAGCCAGATCCGTGCCGAGTACCGCAAGGACGCCGACATCACCGACCGCCGGGCGAAACTCTCGCGCGCGCAGGAAGTCACCGAGCGCCAGGTGGCGGTCGTCGAGCAGAAGTTGGCCGCGCTCGAGGAGATGCGCGCGAACCTGCAGCAGAAGCTCGAGAACTACCGGAACTGGATCGCCCAGCTCGACGAGAAGGCCGCGGCTGGTAGCAGGTCATAGATCGGGCCTACGGCCGGTCGCAGGTCGCAAGTCACAGGTGGCAGGTCGCGTTCCAACATCGCGGGTCACAGGTCGCAGGATCCGGCCTACGCACGGTGGTCGGTCAAACGTCCGAACGCCGGTCGCAGGTCCGCGACTAACTCGGCGTGGGTTTGAGGACGAGCGGGGTGCGGCCGTTCACGATGTTGTCGTCATCGCCGCTGTCGCCGTCCTCATCGTCGTCCCCGTCGTCTTCGTCTTCGTCCTCTTCTGAATAGACGCCGGCGTACTGCCCGCGCCAGACGGTGACGATGAAGTCGTCGCGGTAGGGGTCGGTGGTCAGCACGAGGCCTTCATCGATCTCGCCGATGAGGTCCTGCAGGTCATCTTCGTCGAAGCCCGGCGGCACGCAGAGCGTCGCGAAGACGGTGCCGGATGGCGTGAAGTGCAGGTCGACGCGCCCGACCGGATCTCCCGCATCCTCGATGCTCCATGCCTCGGAGTAGGGAGTGCGGGCCTCGCGTTCGAAGTGGTACTCGGGCATGGCAGGCTTCCTTTCGCTGCTCGGGCGCCAACCGAAGCATACGTGCAGGCGCGCGCACTGTGAAGCCGCTGTTTCTTGCCGCGGCAGCGGCCTACAATGCGCGGCGACGGGAGGCACGGATGGTACTCGAACGGCTTCGGCTTGATGGCAAGGTGGCGATCGTCACGGGCGCCGGCCGCGGGCTCGGACGGCAGATGTCACTCGCGCTCGCCGAGGCAGGCGCCGACGTCGTGTGCGCCGCCCGCACGGCGGAGCAGATCGAGCGTACGGCGAAGGACATCGAGGCGCTGGGCCGCCACGCCGTCGCGCAGCCGACCGACGTGCGCGACTCGAAGCAGTGCGAGGCGCTGATCCAGCGCGCGGCCGACGAGTTCGGCCATCTCGACATCATGCTCTCGAACGCGGGTATCGGCGACGCGCGCGGGATGAGCTCCGAGCTGTGGGACGTGACGGACGACGACTGGCGCGACACGCTCGACGTCAACCTCTCGAGCGCGTTCTACTGCGCGCGCGCGGCATCGAAGCAGATGGTCGCCGAGGGGCACGGCGGCGTCATCATCAACGTCGCTTCGGGCACAGCGATGCGCGCGAACCCGACGGGCTTCGGCTACGGCGCGGCGAAGGCCGGCGTCATCGCGCTCACGAAGTCGCTCTCCGCGATGCTCCAGAAGCACAACATCCGCGTGAACTGCATCGTGCCGGGGTTCGTGGCGCAGGCGCCGCCGCGCAACGAGCAGCAGCGTGACTTCACGCTGGCGCGCGGGCGCTACATCGCGGCGCAGCGCCTGGGCTACGCGTGGGAGCTGGGTCCGCTGGCGATCTTCCTGGCATCCGACGCATCGAGCTACGTGAACGGACAGCCGTTCGTCATCGACGGCGGCGGGCTGGCGGGCGGACTGGCGCCGATGGGCTTCGCGCCGGAAGTGGCGGTCTGAGGACGAGCATGAAGAACGAATGGGGCGACGTCCGCTCCGGCACCGATGCATACGACCTGGCCGGAAAGAAGGCACTCGTCATCGGCGCGGGTGACCCCGCGGGCCGCGCGATCGCACTGGCGCTCGGCGAGGCCGGCGCGGACGTCACCGTGTCTTCGATCAGCAACGACGGCGACGAGATCATGCGGGCGAAGAAGGTGCAGCAGGAGCTGACGAAGATGGGGCGCAAGTCGGCGACCGTTGCGACCGACGTGACGCTCGGCACCGGCGTGCAGGTGATGGTGCGGCAGGTCGCGAAGGACCTCGGCTCGCTCGACATCCTGGTCAACGCGCCGGACCTCTTCCTCGGCAAGCCGGCCGACGCCACGACCGACATGGAGTGGAACCGCGTGATGCAGGTAGTGCTCAGCGGCACCTTCCATGCCTGCCGCGCGGCCGGCAAGGAGATGCTCAAGCAGAGGTCGGGGCGGATCATCAACGTCTCGTCGGTGCTGGGCGAGCGCGGCATGGCGAACGCCGCGGCGTACTGCGCGGCGCAGGCGGGCGTGCTGAACCTCACGCGCGCGCTCTCGCAGGAGTGGGGGCCGAGCGGTATCACCGTGAACGCGATCGCGCAGGGGTGGATGGACTACTCGCCGGCCATCGGCAACCCCGATCCGGCCGCGAACCAGACGGTGCGCTTCGTGCCGATGAAGCGTGCCGGCGCCGCCGACGAGCTCGCATCGCTGGCGGTGTACCTCGCGTCGGACTCGTCCGCGTACATCAGTGGTCAGGTCATGTCGGTAGATGGTGGCCTGACGACGCACCTGTAGCTTCGGGCGCAGGTCGCAGGTCCAAGGTCGCAGGTCGGCACCCGCGATAGACCGCGGTTTCAGGAGAGCGCGCGGCAGCAGAGCGCCCCTACCCGCAAGCCGATCGGGAGACGCGAGGTGATCGGTCGCCCGCGGCCTCGCGCGCAAGCGCTACCTGCGGCGGCCTGCGAGTTGCGCCCCCCGGCCGGGGCATCGAGGGGCGGCGGGATTTGGTGTAGAACGAGGTATGCCATTCGCACAGGTCAACAACATCGACCTGCACTACGAGACGTACGGTGACGATGGGCCGCAGCTCATCGTCGCGCACGGGCTGCTCGGGAGCGTCGACGCGCTGCGCCTGTTTGCCTACCGCCTCGATGACATCGCCGCGAAGGGCGTACGGATCATCGCCTACGACGCGCGCGGGCACGGCGCGTCGGGCTACACGCGCGACTGGCACGACTACACGTGGCAGGCGCTCGCGGGGGATATGCGCGGCCTGATGGACGCGCTCGGCATCGAGACGGCGAGCGTGTACGGGGCATCGATGGGCGCGGGGACGGCGATCGTGACAGCGCTCGCGTACCCGGAGCGCGTGGAGCGGCTGATCCTGCACAACCCGCCGCCGACCGGCCCGCGGCTCAAGCCGGTGCGCGGCATCTTCGCCGGGCTGGCGATCCTGTACCGGCTCTTCGGCGCGCGGGTGACGGGCGAGATCGTCGCGCGCCTGCCGGGACGGGAAGGCGATCCGAACTTCGACATCGCGGCGTTCCTCGGGGCACAGCGGCGCGACGCCATCGTGCCGGCGATCCGCGGCGTGCTGCTCGACGGCCCGCAGCTGCCCACGCATCGCTACGCGGAGATCCACCAGCCGGCGCTCGTGATGACGCATCCGGATGACCCGATCCATCCGCTCGAGTCCGGCGAGATGCTGCACGAGCGCCTGCCGCACGCGCGGCTCGCCGTCGCACCGTCGCAGTCGTACTGGGCCGAGAACGCCGATGCGCTTTCGCACGTGATCGCGTCGTTCGTGCGCGACGAGCGAGTCGCGCGCGGGCTGCCGGAGCAGCACAGGCACCTGCCGCAGAGCGCGTGATTGGTCGCAGGCGTGCGTCGGCGCTGCGTGCCACCTCACCCCCCGGCCCCCTCTTCAAACATTGGAGAGGGGGAGTGCCAGGTGCGCGAGCCGTGGCGCATGCGCGTTGGCGATCTTCGCGTGCGTATCGCAAGGTTGGCGCGGTTGTCCGAGTGCGCAGTGATCCGCGGACGGCGGTCTTGTCGCAATAGTTGTGACAGGCGTGACGTGCGATGAGGAGGGAGCGCGCGATGATCCTCGTTTCAGGCGGCACAGGGTTCGTGGGATCAGCGATCGTGCGCGAGCTGCTCGCGCGCGGGCAGCAGGTGGCGGTGCTCGGGCGCAGCGCGTCGAAGATTCGCGAGCGCTTCGGCGATCGCGTCGAACCGCGCGAGGGCAACGTGCGAGAGCCCGCGACGCTCGCGCCCGCGATGGCGGGCATCGACGTGGTGGTGAACGCGGTGCAGTTCCCGAACTCACCGATCGAGAAGCGCAGCAAGGGCTGGACGTTCGAGGAGACGGACCTCAAGGGCACGCGCAACCAGGTCGATGCGGCGAAGGCGGCGGGGGTGCGCCGCTTCGTGTACATGAGCGGTGTCGGTGCGTCGAAGGACGCCGACAAGCACTGGTTCCGCTTCAAGTGGGAGGCGGAGAAGTACCTGCAGGACAGCGGGCTCGAATGGGTGATCGTGCGGCCGACGTGGGTCTACGGGCCCGGTGACGTCTCGCTGAACCGCTTCCTCGGCTTCGCGAAGACGCTGCCCTTCGTGCCGATGTTCGGCGACGGGCGGCAGGACATGCAGCCGGTATTCATCGATGACGTCGGGCGCGTCGTCGCCGACTGCGCGACGAAGCCCGAAGCCGCGGACACCGTGTTCGAGCTCGGCGGGCCGGAGGTCATGTCGATGAACGATGTCGTGCAGACGGCGCTCGACGTCATGGGCCGAAAGCGCTCGCTGCTACATCAGCCCGCGGGGGTGGGCAAGATCATCGGCACGCTGGTGTCGCCGTTGCCGTCGCCGCCGCTTACCGCGGATGCGGTGGACTTCATCACCGAGCCGGCGGTCGCCGACACCGGCAAGCTGCTCGAAGTCCTGCACCCCACCCTCACGCCCCTCCGCGAAGCGCTGGCGACCTACCTGAAATAACGCGCGGGCGCGTGTCACATTCGGGGTTGGCCGTTCGTCATTGAGAAGAGCAGGCGAGCATCGCGGCTCAGCGAGAAAGCGCGGCGGGCCTGTTCCCGGCCGATGAGGAGCGGAGGGAGCATCCCGCCACATGCTGACAGTACAGTGCGATTTTCGCAGCCGGAGGGCCTCGAACAAGCGGGGCGCCGTGCATTAGGCTGACCGGAGTGATTTCCGGCGGCGGGCGCGCCAGGGCGTGCCGCCCCCGCCCCCGTATCCCAGTACCGAAGCCGGACGAAGCTCGAACACGGAGGAATTGATGTTCATACGTCTCGCCGCAGCCTGCTACCGCCGCCGCCGGGCCGTGCTGGCCTCGTGGGTGGTGCTGGTGGTGCTGCTCCTCGCGCTGGCCAACGTGTTCGGCGGCGTGTTCAAGACGGAGTTCAAACTGCCGGGCTCGGAGAGCCAGCAAGCGCTTGACATCCTCAAGGACAAGGGCTTCGGCACGCGCGCGGGCGTCGAATCGCAGATCGTCTTCCAGTCCGACAGCGGCGTCAACGACCCAACGGTGCGCCAGGCGATGGAGGGATTGTTCGCGCGGATCCAGCAGAACGTGTCGGGCGCGAGCGTCGTCAGCCCGTACAGCACGCAGGGCGCGCACCAGATCGCGCCGGACGGGAAGACCGCCTACGCGCAACTCAACCTGTCCGACCGCACGTTCGAGCAATATCAGCCGATCGCGACGCAGATCAAGCAGTACCGCAACGACGTGCATGTCTCGGGCCTGCAGGTCGAGCTTGGCGGCGACCTGTTCGCGAGCATGTCGCAGTCGCCGAGCGAGGCGATCGGCATCATCGGGGCGGTCATCATCCTCCTGATCGCGTTCGGCTCGCTGCTCGCCGTTGGGCTGCCGATCCTGACAGCACTCTTCGGCATCGGCTGCGGCATCGCCGTGGTCGAGCTCGCCAGCCGCTACATCGCGATGCCGGGCTTCACGAGCGAGATGGTGGCGATGATCAGCATCGGCGTCGGCATCGACTACGCACTGTTCATCGTGACGCGGTATCGCGAAGGGCTGCACTCGGGCATGGAGCCGGAGGCCGCCGTCGTGCGCTCGCTGGATACGGCGGGCCGGGCGGTGCTGTTCGCCGGCGGCACGGTGGTCATTTCGGTGCTCGGCCTGTTCGCGATGAACCAGGCGACGATGAGCGCCGTCGCGATCGCGGCCGCGTTCGGCGTGCTGATGACGATGCTGGCTGCGTTGACGCTGCTGCCCGCGATCCTGGGCTTCGTCGGGCGCAACGTCGACCGCTTCGGGCTGCCGAACCGCTCGACCGAAGAGCGCTCGGCGGGATCGTTCTGGTTCCGCTGGAGCCGCGTCATCCAGCGCCACCCGTGGCCCGCGCTCGTCGCGGGGCTTGCCGTGCTCGTCATGCTCGCACTGCCGGTGTTCTCGATGCGGCTCGGCTTCGCCGACGCCGGCAGCCGGCCCACGTCAGACACGACGCGGAAGGCGTACGATCTGCTGTCGGCGGGGTTTGGGCCGGGCTTCAACGGACCGCTGCTCATCGCGGCTGAGACGCCGGGCGGGGCATCGGACCAGACGGCGATGCAGGGGCTGTCCGACAAGCTCAACCAGACGGCGGGCGTCGCGTTCGCTTCGGCGCCGATCACGAATCAGCAGGGCGATGCCGCGATCATCCAGGTCTACCCTGCTACCGCGCCGCAGGACGCGGCGACGAGCGACCTGGTCTCGCACCTGCGGGACGACGTCGTGCCGAGCGCGCTCGACGGCTCGACCGTGACGGCGCGCGTCGGCGGGCAGACTGCCGGCGCGATGGACTTCTCGGACTTCACGGCGCGCCACCTGCCGCTCGTGATGGGCGTCGTTCTGCTGCTGTCGTTCACGCTGCTGACGCTCGTCTTCCGCAGCGTCGTCGTGCCGTTGAAGGCGGTGCTGATGAACCTCCTGTCGATCGGGGCCGCGTACGGCATCCTCGTCGCGGTGTTCCAGTGGGGCTGGCTCGCGGGTGTGATCGGCGTCTCGAAGAGCGGGCCGATCGATGCGTGGGTGCCGATCATGCTGTTCGCGATCGTCTTCGGGCTGTCGATGGACTACGAGGTGTTCCTGCTCTCGCGCGTCCGCGAGGAGTACGACCGCAACGGCCGCAACAACGGCCTCGCGGTGGCCGATGGCCTCGCCGCAACGGCGCGCGTGATCACGGCGGCGGCGGCGATCATGGTGTGCGTCTTCATGAGCTTCGCGCTCGGCAGCGATCGCTCGATCAAGCTCTTCGGGCTGGGGCTGGCATCTGCGATCTTCCTCGACGCCACGCTCGTGCGCATGGTGCTCGTGCCGGCGACGATGGAGCTCCTGGGCGACCTCAACTGGTGGCTGCCGGGCTGGCTTGGCCGGGTGCTGCCCGTGATCCACGTGGACGCGACGGAGCCGGCGCCGCTGGAAGCCGTCGGCGCGGAGTGACCTCACCTCCGGCCCCCAACTGGGTGGAGAGGGCGAGTTGGTGATGCGAGAGTGCCGGTCGGCGTCGCCCTCGTCAATGGTCACGAGTATCTCGTGTCGATGCTCGGGCCCGAGTCCGCGTGGGTGAAGAACGTCAGGGCAGCCGATGGGGAGGCGGTGATCAGGGAAGGCGCCGGCATGTGCGCCTCGTCGAACTGCCGGCCGGAGAGCGCGCGCCGGTGCTGCACGCGTGCGTGCGCATCGCCGCGAGCGGCCGCAAGCACTTCCCGGTAGCGCCGGACGCGACGATCGACGAGTTCGTCGCGATCGCCGGCCGCTACCCCGTCTTCCGCATCGACCCCGTCTACCCGCCCGCAGTCGCGCCGCCGCCGCGCGCTTCCAGCCGCGCGATGCATGCGTGGATCTCCTTGATCTCCTCCGCGATCGGCCGGACGTGCTCG
>DASUKS010000190.1:0-16977 GCA_036278595.1 Dehalococcoidia bacterium | reverse complement strand
ACGCGAGGCCGCCTCCCGAGAACGCCCGCCGATTGCAGCTCCCCTCTCCACAATGTGGAGAGAGGCCGGGGGTGAGGTATCCCGTCGAGCTAACCCCCCACCATCGACAATCCGCCGACGATCCGCGCTCCCCTCTCCACTCGTTGGAGAGGGGGCCGGGGGGTGAGGTCCGAAAATCCGCCGCATCCCCCACTGCGCCGCCGCCACCACAGGGCGATACTCACGTTGCGATATGTTCGAAGCCCCACCACCTACGGCGCCGGGCGACGACGAGCGTGCGCTCGCCGAGGGCCTCCGCGCCCTCGCGCAGGACGCCTGGGCGAAGCTGTACGACCGTCACTACGCTCAGCTCTGGCGTTACCTCTACGCCCGCACGGGCGACCGCGACGCCGCCGACGACCTCGCCACGCACACCTTCGCCGAGGCCCTCGCCTCGATCGCTCGCTATCGCTACACCGGGACGCCGATCCTCGCCTGGCTCTATCGCATCGCCCGCAACCTCGCCGGCAAGCACCGGCGCCAGCAGCGCCACGAAGCGCCGGTATCCGCCGAGCCCGCCGGCGGCGCCCCGGACGACCTCCTCGACTCCATAGCGCTCGCCGAAGCCCTCCGCACGCTGACCGAAGACCAGCGCGAAGTCATCGCGCTGCGCTACTTCGCCGGCTACTCGACGGCCGAAATCGCCGCCGCCATGGGCAAGGGCGAGTCCGCCGTCTACTCGCTCGAGGCGCGCGCCATCGCCGCCCTCCGCCGCGAGCTGACCCCGCGCGAAGAATTCTCGGACCGCCCGACGAAAACAGCCGCCTGACGGGTATAGACACGGTGAGATGAAGAAGCGACCGTCCCGGAACGCGATCATTCGCCTGCCCGCCGCCGAAGAGGCCGTCTCCTCCCACGTGCCCGGCACGGCAGATGACGCCGCGTTCGTCCGGCACCTGTCGCGAGCCGGGTCCGTCGCCCAGCCGGGACACACCGCGCCCGCGCGGGGCGCGCTGCTGAACGCCGTCGCCGCTGCGTCCGAGCGCGGCCATGGACGCCCGTCGCTCGTCACCCGCCTGTTCACCCCGCGTGCGCTCGCCGCGCTCGCCGCCGCCGGCATCTTCGCCGGGGGCGCCGCCGGCGTCGGCGCGTCGGGCGGCGTCAGCGCCGTCGCCGGCGACGTCTCGGGCGTCCTCCAGACCCTGCACATCACCGACAAGACGCCGGACCAGGCGGACAGCCACATCGAAGACGCCGGCTCGAACGCCAGCGCCGATGCGACGCCGGGCGCCGGTAAGGACAACGGTCTCTCGAACGCCGAACAGCACGCCGATGACAACGCTGCGCACGGCCTGCAGAACGCGTCGGAAGGAAGCGGCAACGCCGGCGAAGGCCATCAGAACGCCTCGCCGAATGGCCTCGACCACGCGGACGACAACGCGACCGATGGCCCGAACGCGGACCACACGCCCGGCGCTGTCCCGACGCAGGCCGCGGGCGATGCGCACGAGCCGCCGGCGCTTCCCACAGAGGCGAACGGCAATGCGTCCGACCGCGGCGGCAACGCGCCAACCGCGCTCCCGACGCAGGCGAACGACAACGCATCGGACGGCAGCGGCAACGCATCAGACGGCAGCGGAAACGCGCCAACTGCGCTGCCCACGCAGGCGAACGGCAGCGCCTCCGGCCCCGGGAGCAACGCCGGCTCCACGCAATCGAACGACAACGCGCCTGGCTCCGGCGCCAACTCCGGCCAGCCCGGCGGCGACACATCGGATCACGGAGGCGCTTCCGGCACCCCCTGATCCACCCAACAACGCCATCCACACCCCCTGCAGGGCGCGCTGTTTCTCCCGACAGCGCGCCCTCTCCTTTTTTCATGGCCGCGTGGAAACACACGCTCCGCCCCGCGCCAACTCATCTGCGGCAGGTAACCAACCCGACCAATAACGGACCAGTCCATCATCACGAGCTCGCCTCTCCACGACGTGGGAGAGGTGCCGGGGGAGAGGTGTTCGCGCACCGGCCCTCACATCGCCAGCTCCCCGTCTCCACCCCGCTGAAGCGGCGGCTGCGGGGTGACGTACCCGTGCGCCCGCCCGGCGTCGCTTACCACGTCCGTGCTGTCCACGAACTGGTCGATGCCACCAGCCCACCCGAGCGCGCCGAGCGGCGTACGCGCCATGCACGCCTCCGCGAAGCGCCCGGACGCGAGCACCCGGAATGGACGGCTGTAGAAGCCGCGCACCTCCGGCTCCTGCGGCTCAGTGATCCGGAGCGCGTTGAACATCCGCGCGACGTGCTCGTACGCCGGCACCAGCGCCTCCTCGCGCGCGTGCCAGTCGCCCGCCGCGAGCGCCGCCCGAAGCATCGGCATAAGCGCCGGCCCGCATCGCAGCCGCGCGAACGCCGTGCCGAGCCACTTCGCGTACGGCGCGTACTCCCGCTCGATGAGGAAGCAGAGCCGCATCAGGTCGCGCACGAGCCGCGCCGCCAGCACCGCCGACCCCAGCTCGTCACTCACTTCCCCTGTACGGCCGATGAACGGCTCCTCCTGGTCGATGCGCCGCCACTGGCACGCGAGCAGGTACAGCCACACGTCGTCCGGATACCACCGCAACGCCTCCCGCGCGCGCGTCAGCTCGCCGGCCTGGTCTTCGAACACGGCGCCGGCCGTCGCTTCGCGCAGCAACTGCGTCGGTGCGCCCCGCCAGTCCGCCGGTGTGATCTCGCCTCGCGGATCAAACCCGACCGCCGACCGGAACCAACGCGCGACCGTCGTCAGCCGCACCTGGTGTGTGACCGGCGCGCCGTCGCGCGCGGCAAACCGCACCGGATAGCCCGCGAACGACTCCGGCAGCCGCGCATTGATAGCCGCCGCGATCTCCCGCGCGCGTTCGTCGAGCGGAAACGCGTCGTCGAAGAACACGAACACGCGCGGCCCCCAGCCGTGGTCCGTCGACCGCTCCGTATCGAACCCCAGCACGTCGGACCCGTTGCCCACGAGGGCCGCCGCACGCGGCGCCCCCGGCACGACGATATCGACGATCGGCCCCACGAGCTCTCGCCAGTACCGCCGGCTCAACTCAATCCCCGGAACAAACGCCATCGTTGCCCTCGCTCGCACGCGGCCTGCAAGGCGCCCGCCGCGATACTTCGCCGCCAGTATCACCCACCTACGCCGCCCGCGTACCCCGCGTGCGACCTCCGACCTCCATCTCCACCCCACCTGCGCCCATCTGCGTCATCTGCGGATCACACCCGGCGACGGTGCTACACTCGTGCCCTCACAACCACACACAGGAGGTGCGCGATGGCCGGCCCGAAGCGGCACCCGATCCGTCCCGATGACAACTGGCTCCTGAGGGAAGTCTCCGACCCCCAGGTCTCACCCGACGGCACGCGCGTCGCCTACGTCGTCCGGCGCAACGACACCGAGTCGAACGAACGCCACGCCTCTATCCATGTGGCCCCGCTCGACGGCACGACGCCCGCACGTGCTTTCACGCAGGGCAAGCGCGACGGCGCGCCGCGTTGGTCGCCCGATGGACGCTACCTCGCCTTCATCAGCGACCGCGGCGAGAAGGGCCAGGTCTTCCTCGCCCCGCTCGATGGCGGCGAGCCGCGCCGCCTCACGAAGACGCCGCACGGCGTCAACGAGATCGCCTGGTCGCCGGACAGCACGCGGGTCGCCTACGTCGCGCGCACCGGCGACTGGAAGGACATGAAGGAACGCGACGCCACCGGCAAGGCCGCGCCGCGCGTCATCCGCGACCTGCGCTACCGGCTCGACACCATCGGCTACTTCGACGACCGCCGCACGCACGTCTTCGTCGTCGATGTCGCGACCGGCGAGGCGCAGCAGATCACCGATGGCGACTGGTTCGACACGCAGATCGCATGGTCGCCCGACGGCAAGCACATCGCCTTCAGCTCCGACCGCGAGCGTGCGCGTCACCAGCAGCAGTTTCGCTCCGACCTCTGGGTCGTCCGCGCATCGGGCGGACGGGCGCGCAGGCTCACCCGCGCCCGCGGCGCTGCCAACTTCCCCCAGTTTTCGCCCGACGGCCGCACGATCGCCTTCATCGGCCACGAGAACGGCGAGTCCGCCAGCTCAATGCACTCCCACGTAATGGTCGTGCCCGCCGCCGGCGGCGACCCGCCGCGCTCGCTCAGTGCCGCGCTCGACCGCAGCGCCGCCACCGCGCCCGGCACGTCTTCGTTCGCCTGGCTCCCGGACAGCAAAACGCTCGTCTTCCTCGCCGTCGATCGCGGCACCCAGGCGCTCTTCCGCGCGCGCCTTCGTGGTGCCGAGATCGCCCGCGTGCTCGATGGCGATCGCGTCATCCGCCAGATCGCCCTCACGCCTGATGCCACGCGCATCGCCTTCGTTGCGTCCTCGCTGTCGCGTCCCGCGGAGGTCTACGCGACCACGCTCGAAGCGCGCGCGCGCGAGCGCAACCTGAGCCATGCCAACGACGACCTGCTCGCGGCGGCCGACCTCGGCCAGACGAAGCGTCTGGCCTACCGCGCGCCCGACGGGCTCGAGATCGATGCACTCGTCCTCTACCCGCCCGGCTACAGGCCCGGCGCGCGTTACCCGCTGACGCTGTACATCCACGGCGGCCCGCACAACCAGCACCCCGGCGTCGGTTTCTCGATGCGCCCTCAGGCGCTCGCCGGCGCCGGCCACGTCGTGCTGATGCCAAACCCGCGCGGCAGCAGCGGCTACGGCGAGGCGTTCCAGCAGGCGTGCGTGCATGACTGGGGCGGCGCCGACTACGAGGATCTCATGGCCGGCGTCGATGCGATGGTGAAGCGCGGCGTCGCCGACCCCGACCGGCTATACGTCACCGGCTACTCATACGGCGGCTTCATGACCACGTGGGTCGTCGGCCACACGCAACGGTTCCGTGCGGCAATCATCGGCGCGCCGGTCGCGAACCACGTGAGCATGGTCGGCACGAGCGACATCCCGCTCTTCAGCAACTTCGAGATCGGCGGCTCACTGCACACCGACATCGAAGAGTGGTGGGAGCACTCCCCGCTCAAGCACCTCCCGAACGTCACCACACCCGTGCTCCTCGAGCACCACGAGGGCGACCTGCGCTGCCCGATCACGCAGGCGGAGGAGATCTTCCAGCACCTCAAGCTCCTGGGGAAGGAAGTCGAATTCCTCCGCTACCCCGGCGGCTTCCACATCCTCGACTTCCATGCGCCTTCGCAGGACATCGACTACATGCAGCGCGCGAACGCCTGGTTCGCCTCCCACGCCCCGCGCACGCGCGCCGCCAACGCCCGACCGCGCGCCGCCGCCAACGGCGCCGAAACCAACACCCGCGCCCGCACAAACGGCCGCAAGCTCGCGCGCGCAACGCGTAACGCTGCCGCGATCGCACGCACGAACGGCCGCGCGCGCGTCACAACGAACGGCACCACGTCCAGACCCGGTACCGAGACCACCGCAGGCCCCCGCAGTTCGAAGGTGAAGACCAGCTAGCTCAACACGCAAAGCGGGCGGGAGCATCGACTCGCTGTCGCCCGCACCGGGTGGTCCAAAACGCAACCGATCCCCCGAGCAGCAGCTCCCCTCTCCACAGTGTGACAGGGGCGGGGGAGAGGTGTCTGGCTCGCCAATCCCAACATCACGCGGCTCGCCCTCTCTCCACCCCGCTGGAGACGGGGCCGGGGTGAGGTCCGCGCGCAGCGCGTCCTACGGCCTTCGCGAGCGCCGCAGCCCCCCGGCCAGCGCCCCGACGCCCACCGCCATCAGCCCCAGCACCACGATGAGCTCCCGCCGTCCGCCGGCACCCGCCCCCGTTTCGCCGGAGCCGGTGTTCGGCCCACGCACGGCCGAAGCCACCGCGCTCGACCGCGTCGGCGAGGGCAGCGACGTGCGCTCCGCCGCCAACACCGTGCTCACCGAGGTCGTCGTCGCCGTCCGCAGCGCCGTCGCCGTCCGCGAGGGCGTCGCCGTCGCCACGGCCGTATGCGGAACGCTCGTCCGCGTCGCAGTTGCCGTGGGCGTCTCCGTGCTCGTCGGCGTAGCCGTGTCTGTGCTCGTCGGCGTAGCCGTGTCTGTGCTCGTCGCGGTCGCGGTCGGCGTAATCGTGCTCGTCGCCATCGGCGATGCCGTCCCGCTCACGACCGCCGTCCGCGTGCCGGCGGTCCTGCTCGCCGTCGCGATCGCAGTGGCGGTCCCGGACTCACAACCACCGTCAGGTATGGACATACACCCACCCACGACCGATGTCGCGGTCGCCGTCGACACCGGCGTATCTGTCGTGGTCGGCACCGGCGTATCGGTCGCTACCGCCATCGGCGTATCGGTCGCCGTCGCCGTGGGCACCGGCGTATCCGTCGCTGTTGCTGCCGGCGTCTCTGTCGCCACAGGCGCCGGCGTATCGGTTGGCGTCGGCACCGGGGTATCCGTCGCCACCGCCGTTGCCGTATCCGTCGGCGCCGGCGTGTCCGTCGCTGCCGCTGTCGGCGTCGCGGTGCCCGTCACCGCGTCCACGATCACCCCGCCCCCGTACGCGACGGCGTTGATCGGGTCGCCGAGCGGATCCGCGAGCTTCGGCTCCAGCGCCAGGTCCGTCCTGCCCGGCCCGACGATCCGCCACGTGATGCTCGCGAGCGTCCCCGCGCCGTCCGGCCCCGCCGCCGGCCCGAGCGTTCCGCAGGCTGCCTGCAGGCGCTTCATCGTGCCGTTGAGCGCCGTCACCACAGCGTTGGGGCACTGCAGCGTCTTCCCCGTGCTGCCCAGGAAGTCGCCGTCCGTCCACGAATCGAACTCCACCACCGACGAGTCGTATTCGATCTCGACCTCGTACGCGCCGAGGTCCGTGACGTCGCTCACCGTCACGTCCGTCGTTACCGTCGGCACCGACGTGTCAATGTGGAACAGGTCGGGCATGATGCGCTCGATCGCGTACCCCGGCGGCGCCGCCACCGGCGTGTCCGTTGGCGGCGCGCTCGCCGTCGCCGTCATGGCCGCCGTAGCGGTCGCTGTTGCCGTCGGCGTCGATGTTGCCGTTGCCACCGGCGTGCTCGTGGCGGTCCCGTCCGGCGTGTTCGTGGGCGTCGGCGTGACCGTCATTCCCACCGGCAGCAGCGCGAAGTCGATCCCGGTGACGCCCGCGCCCTCCGTAAGCGAGACCGTGCCCGCCTGCGCCGGATCCTCCACGTGGTCGTAGTACTGCGTCCGGTAGCCCGCGGCGAAGACGTACACCGAGTAGTCGCCGGGCGGCAGGCCTGAAAGCGTGTAGCCGCCGCCGGCACCCGGCGTCGTGCTCTCGAAGACGCCCAGCGCCGCGTCGCTCAGCGCGTAGACCGTCGTCGTCACGCTCGGCTGCCCCACGACGTACGTCACATGGCCCGAGATCGATCCGGCGAGCGGCAACGTGAAGTCGATGCCCGAGGTCGTCGCCCCGCTCGCCACCGTCACCGACCGTGCGGTGCTGAGGCCAAAACCGCCGGGATAGTATTCGGTGACGCGCCCATGGGCGGTCGCGCGTAGCCAGTACGTCGGGTCGGTCAGGCCGCCGAAGTGATAGTGGCCGTTGCTGTCAGTGGATGCGAACGCGTACGAGGTGTAGTTCCAGACCTCAACAATCGCGCCGGCGACAGGGTTACCCGCGCTGTCCCGCACCGTCCCCTCGATGCCGGACCCCGCCGTCAGGTCGAAGTCGATCCCGGACGTCGTCCCGCCCGCCGCGACCGTCACCGGCGTCGCGTCTGCCTGGACCGGCGTGTTGTCGTAGTACTCCCATGCGTAGCCCGCCGCCTGCACAGTCACGATGTAGTCGCCGTGCGGAACGCCGTGGATCGCGTACGTCCCGTCTCCCGATGTCGTCCCGCTCAGGAACACCGAACCGCAGCAACCGGTCATCTGCGCGGTCACGAACGCGCCCGCGACCGGTTTGCCGTTCGCCGTGACCGTCCCCGCGAGCGTCCCGTTCTCGAGGAAGAAGTCGATCCCGTTGACCGTCTGGCCCTCGTCCACGACAAGCGGCGCCGCCGAGTTGATGTCGTAAGCGCCGCCGTAGTACTGCGTCGGATACCCCGGCGCGCTCGCGTACACGTAGTACTTGTCTGGCGCCAGGTCGCCGATCGTGTAGTGCCCAGACGCATCGAGCGGCACGGACACACTGGTCGACAGGCAGCAGCTGTTCTGCTCGTACGACTGCGCAGTCACATAGCCGCTCGTGACCGGCGTTCCGTTCTCGGTCGTCACCGTCCCGGAGATCGTCGCCGCCGGTCCGAGCGCGATGTCGATCGCCGTGCGCGCGTCGCCCGCCGCGACTGTCACATACTGCGCGTCGCTGCCGGCGTACGCATCGACGTAGTACTTCGGCGCGTACCCGTGGGCACCCGCCTGTACCCGGTAACTCCCGGGACTCAGCCCAGCGATGGTGTAGGCGCCTGTTGCGTCGGTCATTGCGATCTGCGAAGGCCAGTCGGCGCAGCACACCGCCGTCGCCCTGACGAGCGCGCCCGCTACCGGCCCGCCCTGACCGTCTGTCACCGTCCCCGAGATGCTCGCCGCTTGCGGCAGCGCGATATCGATCCCGGTCGCCGTCGCTCCCGTCGTCACTGCTACTGCCGTGGCATATGTACGGACGGCGGTGCTGCCGACCGCGCCGTAGTACATCCCGCCGTAGCCGTCCAGCTGCGCGAAGACGATGTAGCTTCCGTCGGCCAGCCCCTGGATGTGGTAGTGCCCGGAGCTGTCCGTCGTCGCGTCGCCACCACCACCGCCGGTGGTGCCGCTCGCGTACACGTACGCGCCCTCGAGCGGTGTGCCCTGCGCATCGCGCACGGTCCCGTCGATCGCGCCGCCCGTATTGAGGTCGAAGTCGATCCCCGAAGCCGTTCCGCCCGACGTCACGGCGACCGGCGTCGCGTCTGCCTGACTGCTCGCGCCGTCGTAGTACTGGTTCACGTAGCCCTGCGCCGACACCGCGACGACGTAGCTCGCCGGCGCCAGCGCGACGATGCTGTACGTGCCGTCGCTCGCGGTGATCGCGCCGCCGCCGCAGCACAGCGCCGGCGCCGGCGCCGACGCATAGACGTACGCGTTCGCGACCGGCGCGCCGCCCGCCGTCACCGTGCCCGTGATCGTCCCGCCCGCCTCCATCTGGAAGTCGATGCCGGTCTTCGCCTCGCCGACGACCAGCGTGATCGGTGTTGCCGCCGTCTGGTCGTACACACCGTCGTACACCTGCGATGGGTACCCGCTCGCGTACGCGCTCACGGTGTAGCTCCCCGGCGCCAGGTCGACGAGCGTGTAATGCCCGTCGGAGTCGGTCGTCGCTCCGTCGCCGAAGCCGCAGCACACGACCGTCTGCGCGTACACCGACGCGCCCGCGAGCGGCGTCCCGTCCGGTGCCCGCACGACGCCGGAGATCGTCGCGCCATCGGCCAGGCCGAAGTCGATGCCGCTGGTTGTGGCGCCCGATTGCACGCCGACCGGCGTCGCCGCGTTGTAGTCGAAGGTGTTGTCGTAGAACTCGGTCGCGTATCCGCCGGCCGACACCTGCACCAGGTACGTGCCCGCGTCGACGTCGTCGATGACGTACGTCCCGTCGGCGCCCGACGTCGCCTGCTTGAATCCGCAGCAGCCGGTCGAAGTCGCGGAGACGTAGGCGCCCGTGATCGGATTGCCGTCGCTGTCCGTCACCCGCCCGGCGATGCTACCCGTCGGCGTGAGCGCGAAGTCGATCCCGGTGACGTCGGCGCCGCTGGCGACATCCACGTATGCCTGTGGCACAGCCGATGACCCGCCGCCGAAGTACGCGCCGGTGAAGCCCTCCGCATCGGCGTACACGCTGTACGTCCCCGGTACGAGATCCGTCATCGTGTACGTGCCGTCCACACCGCTCGTGGTGGTGTCGTTCAGGCAGCACGTGTCCTTGGACACGTTCACCTGCGCGCCCGCGATCGGGTCGCCGAGCGTGTCGCGCACCGTGCCCGAGATCGATCCACCCGGCGGCTCGTGGATGTTCAGCACCGCGTGCCCCGTCGCGCCGGCCTTGCCGCCAAGCTGGAAGTAGTAGTTTGTCCCCGCGACCACATCGAGCGTCATCGAAGATGTCGTGTCCGTCGCCGACGCGTTGTCGTTGCAGGCGATGTTTTGCGCCGCGCCCGGCGGCGACGTCACGCCGTACGTGTACGCCGCCAGCACGGTGTCGAAGTCGCTGCCCGCCGTCGTCACCGTGATCGTGAAGTCCGCTGGCGCCTGGTACTCGTACCACACCGTCGCGCCGATGTCCCCGCACGGCTGCTGCTCGCCCGGCTCGAGCGTCGCGCCCGTCGTGTCGACCGTCGGCGTCTGGTGCCGGCTGATCCACGACGCATGGCTGAAGTCGTCGTTGAGCGCCGCCGCTGCGAAGTGGAACTGCAGGTTGCCGGTCGCCCCCGCCTTCCCGCCGGCCTGGAAGTACATCGGGTTCCCCGCCTGCGCGAGGATCGTCAGCGACGACGTCGTCAAGCCGCCGCCCGCGTCGTCGTTGCAGTCGAGCGGCGAGATGGCGCCCGGCGGTGACGAGAAGCCGATCCCGTGCGCCGCGAGCACCGTGTCGAAGTCGCTGCCCGCGGTCGTCACGGTGATGCTCGAGTCGGTCGTCGGCGTATACACGTACCAGGCCGTCGCGCCGATGTCGCCGCACGGCTGCAGCTCGCCGGTCTCGAGCGTGGCGTCGCCGGTGTTCACCGCGTCGGCGAAGGTTGCCCCGCTGATCACCGTCGCGCTGTCGAAGTTGTCGTTCGCCGGCGGCGTCGCGGCCGCCGTCCGCCCCGCACCCGCGACCAGGCTGCCGGCGGCGATGACGCCCGCCAGCACGGCGAAGACGACAGCAATGCACGCGAGCGTACGCGCCCGCAGGAGCGTGGAAGCCATGGCTGCTCCTCAGAGTGAAGCAACCCTACGACGCATCACTCCTTCCGGTCAACAGGAGCGATGCGAGTGGTCAGGATCCGAGACTCCCCGCCGTCAACTTCGCGCACGTCAAGCGCTCCGCACGGACCATAGACCCCCAACCCGCCCACGGCGACACCGCAACGCAGCGACCCCTCTCCACCCGTTGGAGAAGGCCGCCGACGATTCGCCGTTGGAGAGGCGGTGAGCTATCCCATCGAGCTAACCCCGACCAATCCTCGTCAGCGCTCCCTCTCTCCACTTGTTGGAGAGGGGGCCGGGGGGTGAGGTCGCGCGTGCAGCGTGGCTCTACGCGACCACCATCGGCGGCCACCGCTCCGCCCACGGCATCGCGCGCTCGAGCTGCGATGCCACCTGGAACAGCAGGTCCTCGCGCCCGAACCCCGCGACGAGCTGCACGCCGACGGGCAGGCACGCAGCGCGCAGTCTGTTCTCTGCTGTCTGCTCTCGGACAGCCGCAGGCCGTCCGCCTCACACCACCCGGTGCCGCGCCGCGTACACCACCGCCTCCAGCTTGCTGTGCACGCCGAGCTTCGCCAGCAGGTGCTCGATGTGGTTCCGCACCGTCGTCGGGCTGATCCCAAGCGTCTCGCCGATCGCTCGGTTCGATGCGCCGCACGCCAGCAGGCGCAGCACCTCTGCCTCCCGCCGCGTGATCTCCGGTATCATGCGCGTCGCGTCCTCCGCCGACAGCCGGCCGAGGAGCGATGCCGCCCGCTGCTCGACCTCCCGCCGTGCCGTCACGTCGCGGATCAGGTGCACCGTCAGCGTCGACCTGTGCGAGCGCCCGCGCAGCACGACGATGCCGACGTTCAGCCACTGGGCGCCGCCGCGGCCGTCCGCGCGCACCAGGTCGTACGCGTCCGCCGCCCGCCCGCGGCGTGAGCAGCGCAGCACGCGGCAGTCCGGGCTGCACAGCACCGCGCCGCTCGCCTCGAAGCCGCGCATCACCTCGTCGCACGGCGCGCCCAGCACGGCATCCGCTTCGACGCCGAGCATCCGCTGGCACGCGGCATTGCAGTACACGACGCGCCGGTCGCCATCGACGGCGAAGACGCCGTCGCTCGTCCGCGCGAACGCCTCCAGCAGGCCCGCCGGTCCCACAACCTTGTCCATACCCGCAGTCTCGTGCGCACGGCGAGCGACGCGAAGGGCCATGCGGCCCGCTCCCGGGCGGGCCGATCTGCGCAAATTGATGCGGATTCCCCATGCGGCGGTACCTTAGCGGCCGCTAAGTTAAGCGAAAGCGGTCCCGCCGCTCAGATCCCCGCGCAGTGAAGGAGGAATCCTATGGCGCAGAGCCCAGCCACCATCCCACCCGAGCTCCTCAAACGGGCCGTCGCCCACGGCTGGCCCTCCGAGGCCGCGGCCGCGGACACGATCAACCGCGCCCTTGACCGTGGCCTCACCATCGGCCAGGTCGGCCTCGCGCTGGACAACGGCCTCACGCCGGAGGGCGCGGCACAGCTGCTCGAGACCGGCCCGCTCTTCACACGGCCCGACGGCGACATCTTCACCGAGGAGCAGCACGAGTACATCGATGAGCTGAAGAAGGGACGCTACAACTTCGAGTGGCTCAACGACCCGCGCCCCAACTGGGGCATCCACGCCGCTATGCGCGACCCGCAGCGCGGCCTCACCCTGCAGGACATCAACCGGACCTACGCCGGCGACCCGGAGGACGCCCCCGCCCTGCGCGTCATGGCGCCGCGCGGCTCCATCACCGATCCCGACGTGCCGGACATGGGCTACACCTACAACCAGAAGTACCAGGTGTGGTCTGACAACGTCGTCGCGCTCTACGAGGAGGCAACCGCCCGCCAGTGGAGCGCCACCCGCGACATCCCCTGGGATGAGCTGAAGCCGCTTCCGGACGACCTCGAGCGCGCCCAGTGCCAGATCGCGACCTTCCTCACCGAGGTCGAGATGATCGCCTCGGACTTCCCGGCGAAGTGGCTGTGGCAGATGAACCAGCACTTCCACGAAGTCAAGATGTTCCTCTGCACGCAGGCGATGGACGAGGCCCGCCACCTCGAGGTCTTCCGCAAGCGCGCGCTCGCCAATGGCGGCGGCCTCATGCGCTGCCTCACCGGCACCGAGGAGTTCCTGAAGACGATCCTGCACGCGCCCACCTACGTGCAGGGGTCGTTCCTGATGCACGTGCTCGGCGAAGGCCTCATCCTCGACATCTTCCGCAGCGGTGAGTTCCTGGCGAAGAACAAGACCGAGAAGGAGATCTACCGCCTCTGCATCCAGGATGAGGCGCGCCACGTCTCCTACGGCACCATGCACCTCAAGTACTTCCTCGAGCACCACCCGCAGCGCGAGCAGGCGATCGCCGAGATGCACGCGCTCGCCGAGGTCGCCGAGATGGGCATCCCCGGGTTCCTCACCAACCCGTTCATCATCGAGCCCGTCGCCGTCCTCATGGGCGACGGCGTGAAGGGCATCGACAAGGGCATGGAGGCCATTCGCATGGTGTGGGTGCGGATGCGCGAGGAGTACCTGAACCGCTGCGCCATCGCGGGCTTCGACCGCCGCGAGATCACGAAGGTCCCGGCGCAGGCGCCGTTCTAGAGAGGAGAGAACAATGCCGCGTTTCCCATCAGTCCAATGGTTCGAGGCCGTCGCCGCCGCGTACACCGCCGACCGTGAGCACGTGAAGCGCCTCGGCTACCTCGAGACCACCGTCGGCGTGCTCGTCGAGGCCGGTCCCTCGTCCGATGGTTTCGTCCTCGACTTCGCCGGCTACGACGTGCGCGCACGGGCGTCCGCTGATCCGGCGGTCGAGTCCGACTTCACGATCGCCGGCGACCTGGCGAGCTGGCGCGAGATGCTCGCGAGCATCCACGCCAACGGCGCCGCCGACCTCGACCACACGCTGAACCGCCTGACGATGGCCGGCACGCCGCTGCGCCTTGCCGCGGATGACCAGTTGAAGCTCGACCTGTTCTTCCGCCTCAACCAGTCGTTCCAGGCGTTCTTCGACGCATCGGCAGGCGTCGCGACCGTGTACGCATCGCTCGCGCCGGCGTGAGCGTGCCGGGTGGGCCGGTGGTTTCGCGCCCCCCCCTCCGCGCCGAGCGGCCGCGGGTGCCGGGATCGCCCGCGGCCGCCGCCCCGGAGGAAGACGGAGACAGGGATGATCACCCCCGCGCGATCCGCGCGCACGATCACCACGGAACAGAAGAGGAGCGGACCATGGCGCACATCATCTCCACCGACTGCATGAACTGCGGCGTCTGCGAATTCATGTGCCCCGAAAACGCGATTTTCGAAGCGAAGCGCCAGTTCGTCATCCGTCGCGATGCCTGCAACGACTGTGGCATCTGCGTCCCCTACTGCCCCGCGCGCGCGATCGTCCCGCGTGCCGAGTGGGACGCGCGCCAGGAGCGCAGCGTCAAGTCCGTCCTCGACGCCGCCCTCGCCCGCCGCTAATCAGACGGGTCCGGCGACAGGCGCGGCGCGCGTCGCGCCGGGCTCGGCCGCCGGCTCGCGCCGCGCGAGCATGATCGCGCTGCTCGCCGTCACGAACACGAGGAACAGCAGCCACCCGATCAGGTCCGTCACCAGCCCGAACGTCGAGATCACACCCCCGAGCCCGAAGCCCTGCACGAAGAAGAACGCGCCGAAGGCCACCGCCGTCCAGCCGAGCCAGCGCGGCAGCACGCCGCGTTGGAAGATCAGCATCCCCGCCGCCACCGCGAACAGGCTCCCGAACACGTCGCCGACGCTGTCGAGCGCGAACGTCAGCAGGTAGAGCGTGTACGAGAGCGTCTGATCCTCGCGCGCCGCCACCGGGGCCACCTTCGCGCCGAGCATGCCCATGATGCCGATGTCGCTCACCGCGTGGAGCGACACGAACAGCACACCGCCGGCGAGCACCAGCGTGCCCAGGCGCGGGCGGCGCGCGTCGTTGCTCAGCAGCTCGTGCAACTTCCAGAGCCAGATCACAAACATCGGCGCGTAGACGGTCGAGCAGTACGCGACGAACAGCACCCGCTGCCGGTGCGCCGCGAGCTCCGTCGCGATCTTCGTCGCCGAGTCGTCCTGGTTGATCGGGATGACCGCAGAGACGCCGGCTTCGAGCAGCAGCGCCACCACGAACAGCAGCCCGGCCGCCCACGCCCACCGCTCCATCACGCTCGCCGCCCGCTCTGCCCTCATGCGATTCCCCTCGTTGCTCACGCCATCACCGATGCTTCATCGGCACCGTCGCTGCTTCGCCTGCGAAAGCATCCGCACGTTATAGCAGTCCAACAAACCGTTGTGAGCCCGTCGCCTGGCGCGCGGCGCGGACGAACTGGCGCACTCATTCACCACCCCCGAACTGCGCCGCCCAGGCTCCCCTTCCCTTTAGGGAAGGGGCCGGGGGTTAGGTCGCGCGCAGCGCCTTGCTCTCTGCTGTTTGCTCTTTGCCCTCGCTCCGCCCAACATTGGCGGAACCAAATCACCCCGGCGAACGTCATGACACCAACACGACATCACGCAACCAGAGGAGGAGACATCATGATCGGGAAGATTGCCCTACCACTCATCGTCGGGATGATGACGCTCACCGCGGGCTTCTACGCTGCCTGCGGGTCCGATAGCAGTCCCACCAGTTCCGCCGAACCCACGTCAACCGCCGTTCCGAAGCAGACGCCGACGATAGCCCCGCAGCACACGCCGGCCGCGACTGAGCCCACCGGCGTGAAGGCCATCGACGACGCGATCGTCGCGATCCGCGCCGGTGACATCGACGCGCTCATCGATCTCATGGTCCTCGCGCCGGAAGCGTGCGCGCCCGCCAACGGCGCCGGCGGCCCGCCCGCCTGCAACGCCGGCGAGGCGGCCGGCACGAAGGTCAACGCCGTGCCGTTCTTCTCCTGCGAGGGCGGCTGGGCGCGCGAGGAAGCCCTCCACCAGGCGCTGGCCCCGCTCACGCAGGGCGAGCCCAAGCTCTTCGCCGTCTATCGCAGCGACCAGAAGCTCTTCGCGCGTGGCGGCGACTACGCCGTGCTGTTCACGTACACCACGACGAGCGGCGACGTCGCTCGCGACCTCGTCATGACCGATGACGGCGTCGTCGGCATCGACGCCGGCTGCGGCCAGACGGCCGCCCAGATGGTCGACCAGCACAAGCTCACGGACGCCATCTACCTCCGCGGCGGCTAACCCAAGGTCGCATCCCGAACACGAGCGGGCGGCACACCAAAAGTGCCGCCCGCTCACGCATCTCCGTCCGCGCCCGAACATCCCAACGACCACCAACGACCACCAACCAATCCGATACAATTCCCTCACAGCACGCCCACACACACAACCGGAGGACGCCCCATGGTCGCCACGAACGAGCGGTCAACCACACAGCACACCAACGGCACGTCCGGCGAGACCGGCACCTGGGCCGTCAAGAAGGGCCTCGCCCAGATGCTCAAGGGCGGCGTCATCATGGATGTCGTCACGCCCGAGCAGGCCCGCATCGCCGAGGAAGCCGGCGCCTGCGCCGTCATGGCGCTCGAACGCGTCCCCTCAGACATCCGCGCCCACGGCGGCGTCGCGCGCATGTCCGACCCGGACATCATCAGCGCGATCGTCGGCTGCGTCACCATCCCCGTCATGGCGAAGGCCCGCATCGGACACTTCGTCGAAGCGCAGGTCCTCGAGGCGCTGGGCGTCGACTACATCGACGAGTCGGAGGTCCTCACCCCGGCCGACGAAGCGCACCACATCAACAAGCACCCGTACAAGGTGCCGTTCGTCTGCGGCTGCCGGAACCTCGGCGAAGCCCTGCGCCGCATCGGCGAGGGCGCCGCGATGATCCGCACGAAGGGCGAAGCCGGCACCGGCAACGTCGTCGAGGCCGTGCGCCACATGCGCCAGCTCTGGGACGACATCCGCCGCGTGCAGAGCATGCCCGAAGACGAGCTGCCCTCCGTCGCGAAGGAACTCGGCGCGCCCGTCGAGCTGGTGAAAGAAGTGCACGACCTCGGCAAGCTGCCCGTCGTCAACTTCGCCGCGGGCGGCATCGCCACCCCGGCCGATGCCGCGCTGATGATGCAGCTCGGCGCCGAGGG
>DASUKS010000189.1:0-3491 GCA_036278595.1 Dehalococcoidia bacterium | reverse complement strand
CTCCAGGATCTTCTCGGTGTCATCGGACTCGACGATCTCGCGGAAGCGGTACAGCTCCCGCTGGAAGCGGTCCAGCCAGTGCAGCAGGTTCTCGCGGTTGGTGCTGACGATATCGTGGGCCATCTCCGGCGAGCCGCTCGCCAGGCGCGTCGTATCGCGGAAGCCCGAGGACGCGAGCGCGGCGATCTCCGGCCATGCGGCGCTGGCGAACGCCATCGAGAACAGCGCCGAGGATACGACGAGCGGCAGGTGGCTGATCGCGGCGACGTAGCTGTCGTGCTCCTCGGGATCCATGTACACCACGCGCCCACCGACCATCTGCGCGAGCCCGACGACGGTCTGCACCGACGCTTCGTCCGCGCTCACCGACGGGCAGATCACCCACGGCTTGTCCTCGAAGAGATCAGCCTCTGCGGCGTCGAATCCCGCCGTCTCCTTGCCCGCCATCGGATGGCCGCCGACGAAGTGGACGTTCGCCGGCAATTCCCGCGCCCAGCGGGCGACTCGCGCCTTCGTGCTCGCGACGTCGGTCACGACGGCGCCCTGCTCGAGCACGGGAGCGATCTCGACGAAGATGTTCCGGACCGTCATGATCGGCGACGCGACGACGACGAGATGCGCGCCGCGCGCCGCTTCCGCGGGCGTGCCGCACTCGACGTCGATGGCGCCGCCGCGCTTCGCCTTCCTTACCGTGTCGCGGCTGCGCGCCGTGCCCGCTATCTCGATATCGGGGATGTTCGCACGCTTGATGGCGAGGCCGAGCGACCCGCCGATGAGTCCGAGTCCGATGATCGCGATACGTCGCGGCATTGTGCCCTCCTACGCCTCGTCGGCGGCCTGCAGGAGCGCCAGGCGGGCGTCGGGCTCGCGCGTCTCCTGCTCCCGGATCATACGCACAACGTCGGGGTCGGCGCCCGTCGCGGCCACCATGCGGGCCCCGAGCTCCGGGTGGTGTAGCAGCCGGTAGAACGCCCGGCGCCATGCCGGACCCCGCTCGGCGGCGATCCGCGCCCGCAGCGGCGGCGCCATCGCGCCCAGCACCACGTACACAACGCGCTGCCAGAGCCGCACCGGGCCCTTCCCGCAGTCGTGCAAGAGCGCCGCCGCGAAGAGCGGGCGGTCGTCCGGCGCGGCTTCCGCGTGGACACGGCGGTAGACCTCGAAGCCGTGCTGCTGGTCGCGCAGCATCATCGATTCGAAGATGGCCTGCTGCGGCGCGACAAGCCAGCGGTATGCGTCGGCGCGCTGTGCATCGGATACGCGCGGACGCAGCGCGCCGGCGAACTGACGCATGCGGTGGAGCGCGCGGGTGAACATCGGATCAGTACCCGGTGAAGAAGTGGACGAAGCTCGACACCGTCGGCCCCATGATGTCGTCGAGTGGGTTCATGGCGAAGACCAGCGGGAGCAGCAGGAGGATCATCAGGATGCCGACGCCGTACTGCGCCGTCTTCGCCCACTCCTGCGCCAGGTCGTCCGGCAGGAGTCCGAGCACGACCTTGAAGCCGTCGAGCGGGTGGATCGGCAGCAGGTTGAAGACCCCGAGGATGATGTTGAAGTACACCGCCGATGTCAGGAAGAGCCCGGTGTAGTCGCCGCCGCTCGTCACGTAGAACTTCAGGTACGCCGGGTTCCAGAACGGGCTGAAGTACGGCACCCAGCCGAGCTTCAGCGGGATGCCCAGCAGGCCCGCCGCGACGAAGTTCGACAGCGGCCCGGCGAGCGAGACGAGCAGCGTCGCGGTCTTCGGGCTGACCTTGAGCCCGAAGGGGTTGAACTGCACCGGCTTCCCCCAGCCGAAGCCGACGAACAGCATCATCACCGTGCCGAAGCCGTCGAGGTGCGCCAGCGGGTTCAGCGTCACCCGGCCCTGCGACGCCGGCAGCCGGTCGCCGAGCAACGTGGCCATGTAGGCGTGGCAGAACTCGTGGAAGCCGATGCCGATGACGAGCGCGACGATGACCGCCGACACGAGCGTCAGGAAGAGGGCTGTATCGGAGCCGGCGAGGTCGCCGAAGAGGAAAATCAAACGCGCAACACCTGTCTTGCAGGATAGCATGCAGGTGGGACGCGGCCGTGATGCCGCGCCGGCCGAGGAGGGCTCATGCGGCTCGAAGGCAAGGTGGCGCTGATCGCGGGCGCGGGCGGCCGCCAGGGCACGGCCGTGCCGCTGCTGTTCGCGCGCGAGGGCGCAAAGGTCGCGATGGCCGGCCTCGACGGCGACGAGCTGGCGCGCATCGCTACGACCATCGAGGCGCGAGGAGGCGAAGCGGCGCAGGCGGCGCTCGACCTCACGTCAGCGGCCGGCGCCGAGGCGGCGGTGCGGATGACCGCCGAGCGCTTCGGGCGCATTGACGTTCTCTACAACAACACCGGGATCTATCTCGGGTCGGAGATGCGGGCAGGCGAGACGCCGGAGGAGGACTGGCAGCGCATCCTCGCCGTCGATCTCAACACGCACTTCCTGTGCGCGCACTTCGCGCTCCGGGAGATGGTGCGCCAGGGGTCCGGCGTCGTCATCAACGTTGCGGCGGCGCGGGCGGCGCGTCTCGGCGGCAACGTCGCGTACGCGGCGGCGAAGTCGGCGATCATCGGCATCACGAAGAAGATGGCCCGCGAGTACGCGCCCGACAACATCCGCGTGAACTGCATCTGCCCGACGAACATCCAGGGGTCGGCCGACCCGATGGACCCCGGGCTGCCGCCGCCGGCGCTCGCCCGCGACGGCACACCGGAGGACGTCGCGCACGCGGCGCTCTTCCTCGCGTCCGCAGAGGCCGCGTGGATCACCGGGATCGAGCTGGTCGTAGACGGCGGCGCCGAGGTGAGCTGCTAACCGCGGTCGCGATGGCGGCCGCAGTGGCTCTGGCGCCCGCCACCCGTTCGCGGCCTGCCGAACCGGCGCAAATGTGAAGGGTTTGCGCAGGTATCGGGTGGTCAAACCCCCGCCTCGCAAGCGATACGATCGGCACCGGTTCGACGAGAATCGGGAGAGATGCACATGAAGACCGGCGGCAGGCCGCGACACCCGGACATCCTCACGCCACGACAGTGGGAGGTGCTGGAGCTGCTGCGGCAGGGCCTGACGAACGAGGAGATCGCGCAGCGCCTCGGCATCACGCACGACAGCGCGAAGTTTCAGGTGTCGGAGATCCTCGGGAAACTCGGGGTCGCGAACCGGTACGAAGCGGCGTCGTGGCGGCCGGAGCCGGAGTCCGGGCGACGTCGCACATGGGCGCTGGCGCCAGTGGCCGTGCTGCACAAGCTCAAGTGGAACGCGCTCGCTACCGCGGGAGCCGCGGCGGTCACGATCGGCGCGCTCGCCGCAGTCGGGCTGCTGATCTGGGGTGTGGGCAAGACCTCGACAGGCGGCGCCGGTGCGGACGCACAGGCAGTCGTCGCGACGGCGACGCCCGGAACCGAGACGACGCCGCTCGTGTTCGACGTCGCGACGGACACGCTTCGGTCCCTGCCGATCGATGGGTTGTTCC
>DASUKS010000188.1:0-3378 GCA_036278595.1 Dehalococcoidia bacterium | reverse complement strand
CGGGCGCCGCCTTCGATCGACATGTTGCAGATCGTCATCCGGCCCTCCATCGACAGGTGCCGGATCACGTCGCCGCGGTACTCGATCACATGCCCGATCCCCCCGGAGACGCCGATCTTCCGGATGATCGCCAGAATGACGTCCTTCGCCGTCACGCCGTCGTGCAGCTCGCCGTTGACCTCGACCGACATCGTCTTCGGCCGCGCCTGCGGCAGCGTCTGCGTCGCGAGCACGTGTTCGACCTCGGACGTCCCGATGCCGATCGCCAGCGCGCCGAACGCGCCGTGCGTCGAGGTGTGGCTGTCGCCACACACGATCGTCATCCCCGGCTGCGTCAGCCCCTGCTCTGGTCCGATGATGTGGACGATGCCCTGCCGCGTATCACGCACGTCGAACATCGGCACGGCGAAGTCCTCGCAGTTCGTGCGGAGGAGCGCCACCTGCTGCGCGGAAAGCGGATCCGGCCACTCGCGGTCGCGGTCCTTGGTCGGCACGTTGTGGTCGACCGTCGCGAGCGTGAGGTCGGGCCGCCGGACGGGGCGCGCGGCCAGTCGCAGCCCCTCGAACGCCTGCGGCGACGTCACCTCGTGCACGAGGTGCAGGTCGATGTACAGCAGGTCCGGCTCATCGCCCCCGTGCCGCACCAGGTGGTTGTCCCAGATCTTCTCGGAGGTTGTCTTCGCCATTGTGGTCCTGTCTTCGCTATACGTACTCGTCGAGCCGGAGGAACGCCGGCACCGGAAGGCGCCGCGCACCGTTCAACACTTCCATTCGGCCGCCGGCATTCAGCCGGTCGAACTTGGCGTCATTACCGATGACGAGAGCGGCGCCGTCCACGGCGGCAGATCCGACGACGATCGCGTCGGGGAGCTTGAGCCTCGTCATCGCGCGGATCTGCGCGCTGGCATGGACGACTTCGCGAGACAGCGGTGTGGTCACCACACCCGCGTGCTCCTCCGTGAATTCGAGGATATGACGGAGGACGCGCAGATCACCCGACGAGTACGGACCAACGAGCAACTCCAACTGCACGATCGCGGAGAGCGCTACGGTGAGCGCTCCCGCGATCGCGCGCGCGATGACGGCATCAAGTAGCCCCACAAACGCTGATCGGCGTTCAATGTGATAGATGCATGCGTTGGTATCGAGCGCCACGATCCGTGCCGCGTCGATCGCCTCTAGAAATCGTCGCCTTCGCGCGTCCAACTATCCCGCTCTCTCTGCACGTACGCGTCGATCTTCTCCTGCGTCTCCCAGCCCGGTACGTGGATGTTCCCGCTGAACTTGGCGATCCACTCTTCGGCAGTCTGCGGCCGCCGGCTCACGTAGATGGTGTCCCCCAGCACGCGCAGGTTGATCTCGTCTCCTGCTTCGAGCCCCAGAGCGCGAACCATCGCCACCGGCAGCGTAAGCTGGTTCTTACTGCTCAGGCGCGTCACCGCGTGGTCGCTCGGGGCGTCATGCGGGTCCACACGGTACACCGCGCGCGCCTCCTGTAGCATGTGCGGCGCCGTGTCCGGTCGGTGCGCGCTTGTCTTCCTCGGTCTCTTCTCGCTCATCCGGCGCCTCCTCTTGGTTCTTGCCCTATGATACCAAGTAGGAGTACACGGATGTCAAGCGCTGTCGCTCATTTGCTTTACTAGGGGTTCGAGCGCACCTCGGCATCCTGCCGCCGGCTTACCGACAGCATCCGGTTCAGTGCGTTCATGTACGCCTTCGCCGAAGCCACGATGATATCCGTGTCCGCCCCCCGTCCGACGTAGCTGCGCCCGTCGCTCTCGATCCGGATCGTCACCTCGCCCTGCGCGTCGATGCCCTCGGTGACGCTCTTGACGGAGAACTCGGTCAACTCGTTCGGCACGTCGATGATCCGGTTGATCGCCCGGTACACCGCGTCCACCGGCCCTGTACCGAGCGCCGCGTCGGCGCGGATCGACCCGTCCGGCTCGATGATCCGCACGCTCGCGGTCGGCGACGCGTGGTCGCCGCAGGTCACCTGCACGAAGTCGAGCCGGTAGAGCTCCGCCTGCGTCCGCAGCTTGTCGGCGACGAGCGCCTCCAGGTCGCGGTCGTCGATCTCGGCCTTCTTGTCGGCCAGCTCCTTGAACGCCAGGAACGCGCGCGACAGCTCTTCCTGCGTCAGCTCGTAGCCCAACTCCTGCAGCCGCGCCGCGAAGCCGTGCCGGCCCGACACCTTGCCGAGGATGATCTCCGCACCGCCGGTCGGCCAGCCGATGTCGTTCGCGTCCATGATCTCGTACGTCTCGCGCATCTTCAGGATGCCGTCCTGGTGGATGCCCGACTGGTGCCGGAACGCGTTCGGCCCGACGATCGCCTTGTTCGGCTGGATGCTCATCCCCGTCAGGTCCGACACGAGCCGGCTCGTCCGGTAGAGCTCCTTCGTGTTGACGTTCGTCTCCACGCCGAAGAAGTCGCGCCGCGTCTTGATCGCCATCGCCACCTCTTCGAGCGCAGCGTTGCCCGCGCGCTCGCCGATGCCGTTGATGCAGGTCTCGATCTGCCGCGCGCCCGCGCGCACCGCCGCGAGCGAGTTCGCGACGGCGAGCCCCAGGTCGTTGTGGCAGTGCACGGAGATCCGCGCCTTGTCGATGTTCGGCACGTTGTTCCGGATGTCACGGATGAACTCGGCGAACTCCTCCGGGATCGTGTATCCCACCGTGTCCGGGATATTCACCGTGCTCGCGCCCGCCGCGATGCACTGCTCGAGCATCGTGTACACGTACTGGCGGTCGCTGCGGGTGGCGTCCATCGGGCTGAACTCGACGTCCGGGCAGTAGCCGCGCGCGCGCGCCACCATCGAGCGCGCCATCTCGAGCACGGTCTCCTTGTCCTTCACGAGCTGGTGCATGATGTGGATGTCAGAGCTCGAGAGGAAGACGTGGATGCGCGGCGCCTCGGCGTCCTTGACCGCGTTCCAGCAGTCGTCGACCGCTTCCTTGTTCGCGTGCGCCAGGCCGGCGATCTGGGCGCCCTTGATGTTGCGCGCGATCGCCTGCACCGCCTCGAAGTCGCCCGGCGACGTGCGCGGGAACCCCGCCTCGATGACGTCGACGCCGAGCTTCGCGAGCTGCGTGGCGATCTCCATCTTGTCCGTCGCCGTCAGCGCGACGCCCGGCGACTGCTCGCCGTCCCGCAGCGACGTGTCGAATATCGTTACCTTGTCCATCTTCGGTCCTCCGTCAGAGAATCACGTGCTTCGCCGTGGGCCCTCCGACCGCAGACGCGGTCGAGGGCCGCCGAAGTGTGAGTGTGAGCGCTGCCAAACCACGGCGCGACAAGAGAGTCGGCTCGAACGAGCTCACGTCACATCCGCGTACGTCGATCTCCAACATCCAACCTCTAGCTTCCAACATCCAA
>DASUKS010000187.1:0-17070 GCA_036278595.1 Dehalococcoidia bacterium | reverse complement strand
CTTCAGCGCGTCGCTGACGGTCGTGATTGCGTCGCTCGATTGCAGCGCCCAGCGCTTCGCCGCGAGCAGCGGGCGTGCGCGCAGGGCGAACAGGTCGGCGCCGTGCGTCGTCGTGATGACGGGCACGCCGAGCGTGCGCTTAAGCATGGCCGCGACGAGGCCCTGCGGCACTACCCAGTGCGCGTGGATAACGTCGAACCGCTCGCGGCGGGCGAGGCGCCAGGCCGCGGCGAGCTGCGCGAGCACGAACGGCGGCGCCTGCAGCGCGAGCAGGCGGTTCGCGCGGATGTTCGGGAGGATCGCCCCGTCCGCCAGCCGCTGGGTCGCGGCCGGCCAGCTGTACTGAAAGCGGCGTACGTCGACGTTGCCCCACAGCTCTCGCCGCGCGGCGCCGCGCGATCCGGGCGCGAGCACCGTCACGTCGAGACCCTCCCGTGTGAGCCCTTCGGAGAGGTCAGCGACGAAGCGCGGCGTGGCATCGCCCTGCCAGCGGGGGAACGTGCTGGTGAGCACGAGCACGCGCGGCTTGCCAGTGCGCGTCATGCTGCCTCCTTCGTGGCGACCGCGCCGCGCTGCCGCGCCGGCGGTGCAGGAGCGGGCGTACGGCCGCGCAGGAAGCCGCGCACTACTTGACCGCCCGTGGCCCAGTCGAAGGCGAGAGCGGCCGTAACGAGGATGACGTCGGCGCAGATGCTCACGAGGCGCATCACGATCGCCGCGAGCGCGGCCGCGCCCACCGCGACGCGCGTCGCCAGCAGCGCCGCCAGGGCGCCATCACGGACGCCAAAGCCGGCGGGCGCGATCACGACGAGCAGGCCGGCAACGCCGGCGAGCGACTGCGCTGCCGTCACGAGCGGGAGGTCGCTCCAGCCGGCGCCCGCGGTCGCCCGCAGGATGATCAGTAGCGCGATGCCGTTCGTGAGCTGGTTGAGTGCGATGAACACGCTGGCCGCGGCGAGCGTTCGCGTCGAAGGGAACGCATCGTGTGGGACCGGCTCGCGCTTCGCGAGCGTCAAGATGCGGTTCGCCAGGCGCGAGAAGACCGCCGGATGAAGCGCGACCAGCGCGGTGGCCGCCGCCACTCCGGCGAGCGCATACAGCGCGCTGCTCTCCGTGCCGCCCGCTACGACGAGCAGCACAGAGCCGATGAACCCCGCGACGAGGATCTCGAGCACGTTCTCGATGCCGGTCGCGATCAGCAGCGGCCGCGAGCGATAACCCAGGTTGCGCGCGAGGTAGACCTTACCGGCGAAGAACGGGACCGTGCCGGGGACGTAGCGCGCGATCCATGCGACGGCGAACGCGACGTACAGACGCACGCGGGCGGCCGGCCGATCTTGCGTCGACCCGTTGAGCACCGCGATCCACGCGCTCGCGAGGAGCAGCGTGGACAGCGCGAAGAGCAGCATCGCCACGCACAGCGCGCCGATGTGGTCGCTGAGCGTCGCGGCGTCGATGGTGGTCACGCCGCTCCTGATCCGGAGCGCCGCAAACACGGCGACCGTCGCGAGTGCGAGCGACAGCAGGACCGCGCGTGTTCGTCCCTGAAAGCGCACGAGCCGGCCTTTCTGCGCTACGCCGCGCGCTCGTCGGCGAGCATGCGTGGCGGGGTGGCGGGGACGAGCTGCAGGTGATGCACCGTGCCGGCGGTGCGGTGCATGCTGTTGTTGACGCGGTCGGCCGCGCCGAGCACCTGCATCTCCACGCCGGCGGCGCGCGCCAGGTCGAGCAGCGACTTGCTGTCCTTCGGCAGGCACTTGCCGCCGAAGCCGCGATACCCCCCGTCGTGCACCTCCAGGTGCGACGGGCCGATGCGGCCGTCGGCGGCGACGATGTCGCGCACGCCGTCGTACGGGATGCGCAGCCGCTCGCACAGGTCGAACATCTCGTTCGCGAAGATCACCTTCACGGCAAGGAACGCGTTCGCCATGTACTTGGCCATCTCGGCCTCGTGCGCGGCGCAGATCCGCTCGAAGGGCGCCCGCGGCAGCATCGCGATCACGCGCCAGGCGTCGCTGGCGCTGTCGTGCGTACAGCCGACGATCTGGCGGTCCGGGTGGATGAAGTCCTCCTCGGCCGTGGCCTCGCGCAAGAACTCCGGGTTGAACAGGAAGCGATGCCGCGGGAAGCGCTGTTGCAGCAGCTCCGTCGTGCCCGGCCGAGCCGTCGACTTGATGACGACCGTCTTCGAGCCGGTGAGCGACGCGACGGCAGCGTTCAGGTGGCTGTCGTCGAAGCCGCGTCCGTCGGTGTAGGGCGTCGGCACGCAGACGAACACCGTATTCGTGGCGTTCACCGGCTCCATCAGCCGGTAGCCCTTCGGCGGGTCGTATACCCGCACGTCGTACCCGATCGACTCGAGGTGCCTGCGCAGGGCGCCGCCCACGACGCCCGCTCCGATGATGCCGATGGCTTCCGCAGCACTACGCCGCATGCTCCGTCCTTTCTGCCTGTTCTCGCTCCATCGCGGGCCGGAGGACGCGCAACGCGGGCCGTGCGTCTTCGCTTGCTGCCGCGCGCTCGGTCTTGATGCGCAGCAGAACTTCTTCGGTCATGCGCCGGTTCCAGGCGATGGCCATGGCGAGCATGCCGGTAATCAGCATCTGCCCGCCGAGGAACCACAGCGCGGCGCCGATGATCAGCGACTGGACGTGCCCGCCGCTGGAGCCATCAAGCACGAAGTAGCCGAAGCGGGCGAAGGGGATCGTGCCGAGCGCGAAGAGCAGCGCGCCGAGCGTCCCGTACACCTGCAGCGGCCGGTAGAGCAGAAAGCTGCGCAGGATGACGCCGCCCGCGCGGAAGACGTGGCTGGCGATGCCCTTGATGAGCCGCGAAGGCCGTGCGACGTGGCGCGCCGCGATCGGCACGTTGTAGATGCGCAGGTGCTGGTCCAGCGCGTTGAGCAGCGTTTCGTGCGTGTAGGTGTGGTCGGAGAGCACATTCAGCCGCAGCGCGGCGTCGCGCGTGTAGGCGCGGAAGCCGGTCGAGACGTCTACGTCGGGCAGCTTGAGCAGCCGCTGCATGATGAAGTTGGCGGCCTTGTTGCCGTACTTGTTCGCCGGCTTCATCGGCAGGTCGTCGATGAGCCGGCTGCCGATCGTGATATCGGCGTCGCGCGAAAGCAGCGGCCGCACCAGCTCCGGGATGCGCGTCTGGTCGTAATGGTTGTCGGCGTCCGTGTTGACGATGATGTCGGCGCCACGGTTCACGGCCTCGGACAGCGCCGTCTTGAACGTCGCTGCGAGGCCGCGGTTGAGCCTGTTCGAGATGACGTAGTCGGCGCCTGCGCGCCGCGCGATATCCGGCGTCTCGTCGCGCGAGCCGTCATCCACGACCAGTACTTCGACGCTGTCGATCCCGGGCATCTTGCGGGGGATCTCGCGGATGACGTCCGCGATCGTCTCGGCTTCGTTGTAGGCGGGGATGGTCACGATCAGCTTCATGCTTCGCTCCAATCTCGCGTCGCGACGCATTCTCTGTGAATCTGCTTAGCGGCGCACTCGGGGATTCACCTCACGCGACGCGCCGCTTCCCCTCACGAGGGCCTGTGCCTTCACCGCTCTCCGAGAGCGGCGCGCATCGGCGGGCTGAGGCCGTCGCCTGGCCGCACGGTGACGCCGGCGGGGTTAATGCCATCGAGCAGTTGCGTGGGCGTGAGCCTGCCTCCCGCCTCGGCGTACAGGCTGTTGAGCACCGACGCGGGCACGACGGTCGAATAGGGACGCAGGGCGAGCTTCGTGCGGTCGATGCGGAAGACGTAGATCTCGCCGGCATCCCCGAGCGAGGCGTGGTGGAGCGGCGTGAACGCGGGCGCGGAGAAATAGTCGACGTAACGTGTGCTGCTGAACGCGACGTCTTCGCCGCTGAGCACCAGGTAGTCCGACTTCCGATACGCGATCTGCCGCAGCAGGTCCTCCTGCGAGAGCGCCGTGTAGTAGTGCTTGCTCGCGAACGCATCGACGGAGATCCAGTGCTGCTCCGACTCCGGCGGCGGCAGCAGCGTGTCCTGCCATCGGAAGAGCGTCGAACGCGCCTGCAGGTAAGGTGTCTGGCCCGGCTCCGGGACGACGTTCACCGTCGGCAGCTGCTCGATGGGATACCGTGCGTCCGTCAGCACGTAGAGCTGCGAGAAGTACCGCCGGCTCGAGATGATCGGCGTCCCCGCCGGGATGTTGGTTTCGATCCAGTCCGCTGTCCCACGCACCAGTGCGTTGTTCCAGTCCGCGCTGTTTGCGGGCGGGTCGGACGCGTGCTGATGGACGAGCGTGATGCTCTGCGCGCCAACGTAGCCGGTCGCGATGACGATGATCGCCGCCACCGCGAGCTGCGCGGGCCGCCCGTCGACCTGCCGGCTGAGCCACCCCAGCAGCTCGACGACGAGCACTGCCGCCACGGCGTAGGCGAGGTACATCATCGGCATCAGGTCGCGCAGGGCGAACCCCAGGTTGGCGACGACGATCGCGAACGGGAGCCAGAGCGCGAACGCCAACGCGAGCAGCCGGTACCGCGCGTCGGACCGCGTGCGGACGAACATCGCGAGCACGGCGGCGGCGAACAACGGCCACGGGGCCGCGTTCCCGGCTACCACGTCCGCCAGGTACGCCGGGATCGTGTGCAGGTACGCGTACGGCTGGGGCCACGTGGTGCTGGTCTGCACGTACCACCACACGGCGACCCAGCCCGCGACGAACACGAGCGCGGGCGCGCGCAGCAGGACGCGGGCCCGTACCGGGAATCGCCCGCTGAGCAGCATCCATGCGCACGCGGAGATTCCGGCGCCGCCGAGGGCAGCGAGCGCGACAGCGGTGAACGCCGCCGGGCCGTACGGCCAGAGGTAGATGCGGCCATCGACCTGCCACACGTACACCCACCACCATCCTGCGGCCGCGGTGAACGCGACGTAACAGGGGCCGAGGCCCCGCACGCGGGCGCCGACGTCCTCGGGCGCAGCGGTCAGCAGCACGAACAGCGCCGGCAGCGGGAACCAGAGAAGCGAGGCCTCCTTGGTCAGGAACGCGAGCGCCAGCGCAACCCCTGTGGCGACGGAGAGCCGCGCCGAGCCGCCTTTGCGCATCTCCCACGTGCCTAGCAGCATCAGCAGCAGGAAGAGCGTCTCGGTGCTGTCGAGGTAGACGGTGGTGCCGAATTCGGCGAGGAAGCGGCTGGAGAGCGCCAGCACGAGCGCGGTGAGGCCGGCCGCGCGCCCGAACATGCGCGAGACGAGCAGCCCGAGCGCAGCGGCGTCGAGCACGACGATGGCCTTCGCGAACCAGTAGACGCCCCCGAAGCCGCCGGTGAGCTTCATCGGCAGCGCGATGAGCGCGGGAAAGAGGAAGGGTCGGTGCTGCACGAAGTCGTGCGTCGTATAGCGCGGGCCGATGCCCTTCGCGATGTTCAGCGCTTCGGACAGGTAGAGCGACTCGTCGGACGTGATCGGCGACCGGTGCGCGACGATCGTCGCGGCGACCGCGATGACAGCGGCGACCAGCGCGCACACAGCGGCGAGCACCGCGAGCTCGCGCCGCAGCCGCTCCCGGTCGTCGTCAACGGCGTGTACGCCGGCGCGCGCGGTCTCGATCGAGGCCATCGGTCCTCCGATGCGACGGTACCGGCAGGAAGGCGAAGGGCGCCGTCGGGGAATGCCCGAAACGGCGGTGCGGATGCCCGCGATCGGCGGAAACGCGAAAGGGCCCCGGCATCGCTGCCGGGGCCCTGCGCTCTGTGTTTCGGCTGTTAGCGGCTGCGCTTGCCGGCGAGCAGGGCGCCCGCGCCCGCGAGGCTCACGCCGGCGAGGCCAAGCACCAGGAACAGGATCGCCGTTGCGTCGCTGTTCTGCGTCGCGCCGTAGCCCGTGTTCGGCAGGCCGTTCGTGCCCGTGTTGGCGCCGAGCTGGCTACCGTCCGGGTTCGTGCCGCCGACCGGCTGCTCGATCGCCGAGGCAGGCGGGTTCGCCGGCGCGACCGTCGGCGTCGGCGCTACCGTGGTCGCGGTCGGAGCCGCCGTCGTCGGCGTTGCCGTGCTGACCGCGTCCGTGCCGGCGCCCGAAGTGACGCCGCTGCCGGCGAAGCTGGCTACCAGCACGGTCGAAACCACGAGGGCGGCCGCGATGCCAATGAGTGTGCCCTTCGACTTCAACAAGTTGATCCCTCCCTGACTTGCGGTTCGTGCCGGCATTCACTGACCCCGCCGGACATCGCCCCTCTGGATTCCCGTCTGATGGTCGGCCGCCAGCAGGTGCCACTAAAGTGCCCCGGCCAAAAATTCGCCGCGGATGTCACAAAACTCGCGTCCGGGCCGTTTGGATCTGCGGCCGCAACTTCCCCCGCCCCCGGCACGCGGCTCCTGACCTAATGGATCACCCGCATGCGCACTTCGAAGCCGAGCGTGCTGCTCGTCCTCGGCCTTGCCGTCCTCTTCGCCAGCGGCTGCCTGGGCAGCATCCCGGCCGCCGGCCCGCCGGCGCACGGCTACGCGCGCAGCTCCGGCCGGCCGCTCACCGTCGCGGTGCTCGATGAGACCAGGGGCACCGACTGGACGCCGGCACTGCGGACAGCCGTCGCGACCTACGGCGGCGCGACGCCGTACCTGCGGTTCGTCGATGCAACCGCCGGGGCAAACATCGTCATCCACGTGCGCCGATACCTGGACTCGTCGCCGCCGATGATCCCCGGCTACCTGTTCCAACCGGGCGTCGGTGGCTTCGCGACCGTGTACGACGCGGCCGGCGTCGCGTGCAACTTTCCGCCGGCGCCGGTGCCCGTCGGCTGCTCGGGCGAGATCACGACGGACTACGTGTACCTGAACGACATCATCCCGCCCGGGCCGGACATCGAAGCGCGCCGGCTGCGGCTGATCCTGCACGAGCTGGGCCATGCGCTCGGACTGACGCGCCACGCGCCGGACCTCGATATCGACCAGCTCGCGCAGCGGTACGGCTGGCCGGCGACCAACTAGCGTCCGACGATCTCGCGCAGGCGCACGGCATCGCGCGGCGCGTGGCCGCCCACGTCGTTGTTAAAGTAGGCCCAGACTCGCCCCACGCCGTGCAGCGCGGAAAGCTGTGTCGCCCAGTCGCGCAGCTGGCGTTCGGTGTACCCGCTCGCGAACGTCGCTTCGGGCCCGTGGAAGCGCACGTACGCGTCGGCGGCTGTCGCGATGATCGGCGTCGTCTGCTCGCCGAGGTTGTAGATGCAAAACGTGGCGCCGTGCTCGCGCAGCAGCGCGTACACGTCGTCGTGCCACCAGCTTTCGTGCCGGAATTCGAAAGCGTGCGTCAGATCACGCGGCAGGAGGGCCAGGTAGGCGGCCAGGCGCTCGTCGTTCCGCCGGAAGTTCGGCGGCAGCTGGTGCAGCACCGGGCCAAGCCGGTCGCCGAGCCCGCGCATCCGATCGAAGAACGTGCGGAGCAGGTCTTCGCTGTTGGCGAGCCGCTTGTTATGGGTGACGAGCCGGCTCATCTTGGCGCTGAAGCAGAAGCCGGCCGGCGTGCGTTCGCGCCAGCCGCGGACGGCGTCCTCCTTCGGCAGGTGATAGAAGCTGTTGTTCAGCTCGACGGTGTCGAACACCGAGGCGTAGTGCTCGAGCCACAGCCGGACCGGCACGCCCTTTGGATAGAAGTCCTCGCGCCAGTGCCGATAGCTCCAGCCAGAGCAGCCGATGCGGTACTCCACGGCTCATTGTGGCATTCAGGCACAACCGGCGCGTCCCCGCTCGGAGCGTCAGCTGCGAGGTAGGGATCCTTCGCGTCGCTTCAGGATGACAGCCGGCGGCCGTTTGAGCTCGATGGCATGTGACCGCTGCTACAGCGGGATGCTCGGGTTGAGGCGGCGGATGATGCTTTTGAGCGCTTCCTCGTCCTTCTTCAGCGACTCCCGCATCGGCATGCTTTCGGTGTTCGAGATCTCCATGCGCAGGTCGCCGAGCGTGGACCGGAGCAGGCGCTCGAGCAGCTGCACCTCGCTGTCCTGGAGTGTGAGTTCCATCGTGTCCCCTTCGTGCATGACAGCGCGTGCATGGTGAGCGCGCTTGTGTCCTGCGAAGATCATGCGCGTGGCGCGAGCGGCGGGCAAGCGAAGAGCGGCCCGCGCGTGGGCCGCTCGTGTGTCCGGATTGGTAGCAGCGAGTGGATTCGAACCACTGACCTACCGATTATGAGCCGGTTGCTCTAACCCCTGAGCTACGCTGCCACACGTCCCGCCTTCGGCGGGAACGGGAAGAGGTGGCGCGCTTGGCGGGACTCGAACCCACGACCTCTGCCTCCGCAGGGCAGCGCTCTATCCACTGAGCTACAAGCGCCTGTATGGTGCCGAGGGCGGGATTTGAACCCGCACGCCCTTGCGGACACTACGCCCTGAACGTAGCGCGTCTGCCGTTCCGCCACCTCGGCTTACGGTCTCTGGCCTCGGCGGGCCGTCCCGAGAACAATACGATGTGCTGCGGGGCGGGTCGCGGACAGGCACACAGATTCTATCAAGGCGCCGCTCGCGGCAACAAGCAGCGGACGCGCTATGGCAATCGGAGGACACGCGCATGCTCGAAGATGCGGCCGCCCGCTCGCTGTTCGACCACGCGCGCCGTGACCTCCGCGCGCGCTTCGACGCGTCCGTCGGCCTCGTACGCACCGAGGTGCGCCCCGACCTCCATACGCCCCGCGACAGCCTCTGGCACGCCCTCGGCCTGCTGTACGAAGGCGACGCCGCCACAGCCGAGGGCATCATCGCGGTCGTCCTCGCGATGCAGGAGCGGCGCCAGGACGACCCTCACTACGGGAACTTCCGCTGGTGGCACGAGGACCGGGTCGTCATCGACCTGAACGCCGTCGAGTTCATGCTCGAAGGCCTCACGCACATCCTCCTGCGCTTCGGCGATCGGCTCTCCGAAGATACGAAGCGCGCCGCCTTCGAGACGATGCGCCTCGGCTTCGGTGAGATCGACCGCCTGGATGTGCACTGGACCTACACGAACATCTATCTGCTCGATGTGCACAACAGCATTCTCGGCGGCGGCATCACCGGCGAGCCGGCGGTAGTGGAGCGTGGAGCGCGGCGCCTGCGTGAGTGGGCCGACCGCACGCGCGCGGACGGCGTGCCAAACGAGTTCAACAGCGCGACGTACTCGGCGGTGCAGATCAACGCGCTCGCCGCGGTAGCGCAGTTCGCCGCCGACGCGTCCGTGCGCGATCTCGCACGCGAGATGGAGCAGTTCCTCTGGCGCGACGTCGCCGCGCACTTCCACCCGCGCACGCGTCAACTCGCCGGCCCGCACTCGCGTGCGTACCGGCGCGACGTCGTCGGGGCGCCCGACTTCCTGAAAGTGCTGCTGTACCGCGTGCTCGGCGACCACTCGCTGCTCGATGAGACGCCGTACTACTACGGCTCGGGGCGCGAGGGCGATACGCTCGTCGCGCTCACGGAGTACCACTGCCCGCCGGACGCCATCGAGACGATGCGGACGGAGGCGACGCGAGAGCTGCGGCAGACGGCGCCGCGCGAAACGGCGCTGGTGACGTATATGACGCCGGAGTTCGCGCTCGGCACGATGAGCCGGCCGTACGGCGTCGGCGCGACGCCGGAGCCGTGGCCGGCGCACAACGCCTGCATCCTCTACTACGCGAAGCCGGAGCCGCCAGGCTACGGCCTGCTCTACACGCGCTATCTCGTGAATGACCGCCGTGTGGGCGGCGCGACGTACGAGTCGAGCGGCGAAAGCGTCGACCTGTGGGAGGAGGGCGCGTTCCGGGCGGCGCAGTCCGGCCCGCACGCGATCGTGGCCTACGGCCTGCTGTCGCGCGGACAAAAGCCCGTGCACAGCCTGCGCCTCGACGTGCGCCTGCTTGGCCCGGGCCCGAAGACGGAGATTCTCGCCGGCGGCCGGCGCTTCGACGGCGAGCGGACGGAGGCGCAGGCCGGCGAGCCGATCGTGATTGCGGACGGCGATGTGTACATCGGGATCATCCCGCTCGAGCCGACGCGCCTCGGGCATGAGCCGCCCGTGGCCGTCTGGCGCGAGGGGCAGGAGACGGTCGTGTCGGTGTTCAACTATCGCGGACCGGCGAAGCAGTTCTGGGAGTACCGGACGCTCTCGGGCCCGTTCTTCAACGGCAACGTCCGCAACGGCATCGCCCTCCACGTTGCTGCGCGTTCCGCACACGTGGACATCGATGCGTTCGCGCAGGCGTTGCGCGCCATCCCGCTCGCGGACGACCAGCGCGGCAGCGCGCGCAGCCTGCGCTTCGGAGCCGCCACGCTCGACTACGACCTGCGCGATCTGTAGACCTTTAGGAGCGTTCTCTCGAAGCCAGCCAGCGGCGGTACGAGTCTTGGCTTTCGCCTGATCGCCGCCCGGTCAACAGGTTCTCGACGCTCACATCTTCGTCGAGGCCGTCCCAGTGCACGCCCTGCCCGCCGCCGATCAGGCGCCAGCCTCGTCGCTCTTCGGGCGAGCTGTGCATCAGGCGCGGGTACCACCCGAGCGGTACCGAGATCGTGCGGCCGTCATTGAGCTCGACGATGAGTGCATCATCGCTCACATCGACACCGGTTGCGGTCGGGAATTCGATCTCAATCCTCGAAATAGCCACGCCACGCCTCCAACAGCTCGCCTTCATGGTCTTCAACTATACGCTGAATCGCGCCGAGGTCGCGCCGGCTGAACCCTCCGCTGCGATCGAGACGAACCGGCTGAAGCCAGAGCTTGGCCATGTTGCTCCCGCTCTCGACGTGGACGTGTGCAGGCTCGTCTCTATCACCCGCGAAGAAAAAGAATCGGTAGGGACCAACGCGTAGTACTGTCGGCACGATGCAAAAAACATACCAGTGCGACAGTAGCACGGCTATCAGACGAGCCTCCCACCTCACCCCTCACTCTCGCTCCCGCGCTACAGTGCCCACGATGCCCTACTTCCACTACCGCTCGCTCGATGACCTGCGCGACGACGTCGTCGCACGCCAGATCGCACTCGATTTCGCGCCGGAGCTGCGGCGCGTCGGCGAGCCGGTGCGCATCGGTGGCCGGACCGCGTCGAACCGGATGGCCGTGCACCCGATGGAGGGCTGCGACGGCAATCCCGACGGCACGCCCGGTGAGCTGACGTTCCGGCGCTGGCGACGCTTCGCGGAGGGCGGCGCGTCGGTGCTCTGGGGCGAAGCGACGGCGGTCGTCCCCGAAGCACGCGCGAACCCACGGCAGCTGCTCATATCGCCCGACACCATCCCGGAGATCAAACGCCTGCTCGAAGAGACGCGCGCTGCCCGCCGCGCGCGTTCCGGCACCACGCACGGCTTCCTCGTCGGCATGCAGCTCACGCACTCCGGCCGCTGGTCGCACCCCCGCCCGATCGTCGCCCGCCGCGCGCCGGCGATTGACGCCGTGCGCGGTGGCGACGTGCCGCCGATCACGGACGCGGAGCTGGAGCAGCTCGAGGACCGTTTCGTCGACGCGGCAATGCTCGCGCGCGACGCCGGCTTCGACTTCGTCGACGTCAAGCAGTGCCACACCTACCTGCTGAACGAATTGCTGAGCGCGCGCGAGCGCGGCGGCGCGTACGGCGGCAGCTTCGATGGCCGCACCCGGTTCGTGCGCAACGTCTTCGGCAAGATCCACGACCGCCTTGGCGACTCGATCCTGCTCGCCACGCGCCTCAACGTCTTCGACGGCGTCCCGTACGGCAACGGCGCGGGCGGCATCGGCGAGCCGAGCGGCGACGCGCAAGATGCGTGGGGCGCGGGCGGGACCGCCGCGGACGAGCCGGACGTCGGCGAGCCGCTACGGCTCGTCGGCGAGCTGCGCGCGCTCGGGCTGTCGCTGCTTAACGTCAGCATGGGCAGCCCCTACTACAACCCGCACATCGGCCGGCCGTTCGACAAGCCGCCGGTCGATGGCTACGTGCCGCCGGAGCATCCGCTGACGGGCGTCGAGCGCCACGTTCGGCTTGCGGGCGAGGTCCAGCGCGCCTTCCCCGACCTGCCGGTGATCGGGACCGGCTACTCCTGGCTCCGTCACTTCGCCCTCAACGCCGCCGAGGCCACGATTGCGCGCGGCGACATCGCGATGGTCGGGCTTGGCCGCGGCGCGCTCGCCTACCCCGACTTCGCCGTGGACGCGCTGGAGCACGGCGCGATGCAGCGCGACCGGGCCTGCATCGGCGTCAGCTACTGCACCGCGCTGATGCGCGCCAAGCACAACGACCTCGGCCAGTACGCCACGGGCTGCGTGCCGCGTGACAAGATGTACGCCCCCGCGTTCAAGGAAGCGGAGCGCACGGAGGGCTGGCGCTAGCCGGACGGCGTCGAACGAAGCGCCGCGCCGGTTTATACTCGGGATCTCATGCCGAAACTCGACCTCCGCGGCCTTATTCCCGCGACGCTCCTGCCGCTGACCGACGATGCGCGCATCGATGAGCCGGCGCTGCGCGGCTACATCCGCTGGCTCCTCTCGTTTGATGGCCTGAAGGCGCTCGCGGTCAACATGGACACGGGCGAGGGGCCGCACCTCTCGCGCGAGGAGAAGCGCGAGGTCCTGCGCGTCTACGCCGACGAGGTCGCGGGCCGCCTCCCGCTGCTCGCGGGCATCGGCGCGCGCTATACGGCGGAAGCCGTCGAGCTGGCGCGCGACGCCGAGATCATCGGCGCCGACGGGCTCGTCGTCTTCCCGATCCCCGCGTTCGCGGGCGACCCACTGCCGTCGGACGTGCCATACGAGTACCATTGCGCGATCGCCGAAGCGGTGCCGCTGCCAATGGTGCTGTTCCAGTTGCAGCCGGCGCTCGCGGGCGTGCTGTTCTCGCGCGAGACGCTGCTGCGGCTCATCGAGATCCCGAACGTCGTTGCGATCAAGGAAGCCTCGTTCGACGCGCTCAAGTTCGCCGAGACGCGCCGCATCCTCGACGAGGCGCCGCGCCGCATCCATCTGCTCACCGGCAACGACAACTTCATCTTCGAGTCGTTCGTGCTCGGCGGGGAAGGCGCGCTCATAGGCTTCGGTACGATCGCCATCGCAGAGCAGATCGAGATGATCGCGCGCCTTCGTGCCGGCGAGATCGACGCCGCGCGGCGCATCAATGACGCCGTCGTGCGCCCGCTCGCCGATGCGCTGTTCGCCTCGCCGGTCCGTAACTACCGCGCGCGCCTGAAGGAGGCGCTGCGGCGGATGGGCGTCATCCCCGGCGCGCACATGCGCCCGCCGCTGCTCGACCTGGACGACGGAGAACGCCAGAACGTCGAGCGCGCGCTGGCAGCAGTGCAGGTAGCGGCGGGACGGAGGTAGTCGTGCCGGACGTACTTGGGATCGGAGTGATCGGCGCGGGCGGTATCTCGCATAGCCATCTACTCGCCTACCGCGGCAGCGCGAACCGCGACCTCGCGCGCGTCGTCGCGATCGCGGACGTCGATGAAGAGCGCGCGAACGCGCAGGCGAAGCAGTACGCTATCGACCGGGTGTACACGGACGTCGGGCAACTGCTCGCGGACCCGGGCGTGCAGGCGGTGAGCATCTGCACGCCGCCGTTCCTGCACGTCGAGCAGGTCTGCGCGGCGCTGCGGGCGGGCAAGCACGTCATCTGCGAGAAGCCGGTGTCGGCGACGCTCGCCGGGCTCGACGCGATCGAGCACGCTGAGCGCGACGGCGGCGCCACCTTCGCCGGCGTCTTCCAGCACCGCGTCGGCCAGGGCGCGCAGCAGGTGAAGTGGCTGATCGACGAAGACCGCTTCGGCCAGCTGCGCTTCGGACTGGCGGAGACGCTCTGGCAGCGCGGCCAGGACTACTACGACGTCTGGTGGCGCGGTACGTGGGAGCAGGAGTGCGGCGGCGCGACGATGGGCCAGGCGATCCACAGCATCGACATGCTCTGCTGGCTGATGGGCGAGCCCGTGAGCGTCATCGCCGACGCCGCGACTGCGAAGCTCAGGATCGCGGTCGAAGACACGTCCGCGGCGACGGTGCGCTTCCGGAACGGCGCGATCGGGCAGATCGTCGTCACCGTCAACGCGCAGGACAACCGCAGCCGGCTCGAGATCTTCGGCGACCGCCTGCAGGCGATGGCCGACGGCGATGCCTACGACCCGACGCGGCCGCCGTTCGTCTTCGCGTCGATGAATCCGGCCGATGCCGAGCAGGCCGCCGTTGAGGCGAGCAAGCGCTTCCCGGACGCGACGAAGTACCTGCACGTCTCGATGGTCAACGACTTCCTCCGTGCGATCATCGAGAAGCGCCCGCCGCTCGTGACCGCAGACGAGTGCCGGCGCTCGATGCAGCTCATCACCGGCATGTACAAGTCGGCGATGACCGGCGCGCGCGTGGCGCTCCCGATCGCCCCCGACGATCCGTTCTACTCCTGCATCCCGCCCGAAGGCTTCGCCTTGCCGGCTTGACACCCCCGGACCGTGCAGCCTACTGTTAGACAGTTAGATAGTTAGTTAAGCAGTGCGTAGATCGGATTTGGTTGGACAGGAGGCGGCAATGCCCTCGAGTCCCATGCGTCGCAACGCCGAACAGCCCGATGTCGACCGCATGGCCCGGATAAGCGGTCGCCTCGTCTCCAAGGCCGATAAGATCCGAGCCCTGGGCGCGGCCGGGTACTCCCGCACGGAGATCGCCGAGTTCCTTGGCATTCGCTACCAGCATGTCCGCAATGTCCTCGTGCATGAAGACCGCAGGCTCGCCGGAAGCGCGAGCCGTGCGCCGTTGACGAGCTTCGGCCGGGCACGTCTGGGCGAACAAGGCGAACTCCTCCTTCCCGCGGATCTCATTTCGCGGCTGGGGGTCCGCCCCGGCGGCGTCGTCCCGTGGCGGTTCGAGGACGGCCAGGTGGTCCTCATGAGTGCCCATGCCGGCCTGCGCTATGCGCAGCAGATCGCCGGCAGGTACGGGCCTCTGCAAGGCGAGAGCATGACCGACAGTTTCCTGCGCGAGCGGCGTGCCGAAGCCGAGCGCGAGCTGCGGGAGGACGCCGGTGGCTGAGTGCGTCTTCGACGCGTCGGCGATTCTCGCGGCAATCGGCCGCGAACCCGGCGCGGACGAGGTCGAGGCGGCGCTCGGTAATGCCTGCGTCTCCGCGGTGAATCTGGCGGAGGTCGCCTCGAAGCTGGCGAGAGAGCGTCAGGACATAGAGGAGATTCGCGCGACGCTCGCTGCACTCGCGTTCGACGTCGTGGACTTCGACGAGGAGCAGGCGTTGGAGGTCGCGCGCCTGCTGCCACTGACGCGCGCCGCCGGCCTGTCCCTCGGCGACCGCGCCTGCCTCGCCCTCGCATCCCTGCGCGGCGTGCCGGCGATGACCGCCGATCGCGACTGGGCGGCACTGGACCTGGGCGTGCAGATCGTGTTGATTCGTTAGCTGAAGCCACCGATACGAGGCCGCAACGTGACGCTAACTATTGAGCTCGGACCCACAAATGCTCCGCGGGCGAACTTCATGGCCGAAGCCGTGCTCGCGCGCGAGGCGCCCGATGACGGCGCGTACGAGATGGTGGACGTCGCGACGCGGGAGGCACAGCCCGCGCAGGTCGACCGCGTCGAAGGGACGCCTCGCATCGCGTGGTACGTGAAGGATCTGTCGGCGGGCGCCGCGCGCCAGTTCGAGCTGCGGCCGGCGAGCGACGAAGCGAAGTCGGCCGGCATCGAGCTGCACGACCAGCCGGAGAACGGACGCACGGTCGTCTACTACGGCGGCCTGCTGCAGACGATCTACCACTACGGCATGCCCAACTACCGCCCGCGCTTCGCGCCGAACGTCGCGCCGAGCGGCCGGCCGGGCTCCGGCGTCAGCAGCACCGATGGCTCGCAGCCCAAGTCGATCACCGACGACGGTCCGCCCGACCACACGTGGCACCGCTCGCTCTGGTACGCGTGCGGCGACCTGAACGGCGTCGACTTCTATCTCGAGCCCGCCGCAATGAACGCCGGCTACGGGCCGCACGTCGGCACCGGCTACGGACGCATCGTGCACCGCTCGTTCGACTGGCAGGTCTCCGGCCCGGTGTGGGGCGGCTTCCAGCAGCGCGCGCAGTGGGTGGCGCCCGACGGCCGCGTGCTCCTCGACGACGTCCGCCGCTTCCGCATGTACCGGTTGAAGGGCCGCCTGCGGCTGTGGGACATCGAAGCGGAGTTCACGCCGCACGACGAGCCGGTGACGTTCGGGCAGACGAACGAGAACGCGCTGCCGCTGATGCGCGTCGCCGACATCATCGACGAATGGGACGGCGGCACGATGTCGCTCTCGACGGGCATCACCGGCTCGCCGGAGTGCTTCGGGCAGCGGGCGGAGTGGGCGGACTGCAGCGGACCGTTCACACGCGCCGCGGGCCACGAGCCGGAGATCTTCGGCATCGCGATGCTCGACCACCCGTCGAACCGCAACCACCCGAACGCGTGGTTCGTGCGCGGCTACGGGCCTGTCGGCACCAACCTGCCGTTCTTCGACGGCCCGCTGACCCTCGATCGCGGCGAGACGTGGACGCTGCGCCACCGGCTGTACATCCACCAGGGGTACGCGGCCGAAGCCGGCGTCGCCGCGCGCTTCGACGAATACGCGCGGCCGGTCGCGGCTACACTGATCGAGGCGTAGCCCCGCCACGGAGGCACCATGAGCACCGACACCGAGAGCAAGTACATCATCCGCCGGCTGTCTGAGACGCCCGAAGAGCGCGGCGTCTGCGGCTGGCGCAAAACGCTGGTGACCGCTGACGACGTGCCGGTCGCGAACGTCTCGCACCTGCGCATCGATGACAGCAAGTACCACTACCATCGCGAGATGACGGAGTTCTACTACGTGCTGAGCGGCGGTGGCACGATCACGCTCGACGGCGAGACGCGCGAGATCAACGCGGGCGACCTCGTCGTCATCAAGCCGGGCACGTGGCACACATCGGACGGCGAGATGGACGTGCTGATCACCGGCGTCCCCGCCGGCGAGCAGACCGACATCTGGTTCGAGTAGGCGCGCGTCACTCCCCGAACGGGATCACCTCCGACTCGACATCCGTGACGTCCGCGTCCAGCCGCGACGACTGCACGTAGTCGACGATCTCGCTCAGGATGTGCGCGCAGTGGCGCGCGTCGTTCGAGACGACGGCG
>DASUKS010000186.1:0-13225 GCA_036278595.1 Dehalococcoidia bacterium | reverse complement strand
GCCGCCCCAGGGGCAGAGGAACGACACGAACAGGTACGCGAAGAGGAGGTGCCCGCTCCAGATCGTCGGTGGCGTGATGTAGACGAGGATCAGCCACATGTCCTTCGGGAGCCAGCCGGGGCTCTGCCTGCCCGGCGCGGGCGTGACGTTGTCGATGTTCATGCGTGCGGCCCGTACCAGTGCGGCGTCAGGTAGACGATCAGGAAGATGAAGATCCACACGGTATCGACGAAGTGCCAGTACCAGCTTACGTTCTGCACCGCCAGGTGCCGGTGCTCGTCGAAGTGCCCGAGCCACGACCGTACCTGCACGAAGATGTTCATCAACAGTCCGACGAACACGTGCGTCCCGTGGAACGAGACGATCAACAGGAAGAGCGATGCGTACGCGTTGTCCGACGCCTTGAAGTCGAGGTTGGCGTACTCGAACCCGAGCAGCGCAAGGAACGCCGTCCCCATGGCCAGCGTCAGCATGTAGCCCATGCGCATCTGCATGATGTGCCCGCGCTTGATCGCATGCTCAGCCCAGATCATCGGCAGGCTGCTCGACAGCAGGATCACCGTCTCGATGCTCGGGATCTTCAGATGCTCGGGCTTGATTCCGCCCTGCGGCCACTGGTTGCTTCCGGAGAGGATGTAGAAGTAGCTCGTGAACAGCAGCGCGAAGAAGATGCCCTCGGTAAGGATGAGCAGCAGGACGGCGAGCGTCGCGGGCTGCGGCGGGCCGGCGACGTAGCCGGGGTAGGGCGTCGCGCGCGCGCTGTCGGTCGTCATGCCAGCTCCTCCGCCGGCCACATCCACCACGCCATGAAGACGAGCCCGAAGGCGCCCGCCACGGCGATCATCACCATGTCCGTACGCAGGATGCCGATCATGAGCAGCACGAGCGAGAGCGCCATGAAGAACGGCGTGTACGAATCCTCGGGCATGACGAGCCGCGTCTCGACCTCCGGCTCCAGCAGCGTCGTCGCGTATGTCTCGCGCTGGTGTCCCGCCGGCTCGCGCAGCCGTTCGTCCCAGCCCTCGCGCGGCGGGTCGTCCCATAGCGGATCGGCGCTGCGCACGACCGGGATCTCGCGGAAGTTGTACGGCTCCGGCGGCGACGTTGTCGCCCACTCGAGCGTGCCCGCTTCCCACGGGTTGTCGCCCGCCAGCTCTCCTACGATCATGCTCTGCGCGAAGTTCCAGATGAAGACGAGCGCGCCGAGCCCCATGATGTAGGCGCCGATTGTCGAGGTGAGGTTCAGCCCCATCCAGCCGGCGTCGGTCGGGTACGTGAAGATGCGGCGCTGCATGCCCAGCAGCCCCAGGATGTGCATCGGGAAGAAGCTGACGTTGAAGCCGATGAAGAACAGCCAGAAGTTCAGTTGGCCGAGCTTCTCATTCATCATCCGTCCGGTGAATTTCGGGATCCAGTAGTAGAACCCGCCGAAGATCGGGAACACCACGCCGCCGACCAGCACGTAGTGCAGGTGCGCGACGATGAAGTACGAGTCGGTGACCTGCCAGTCGAGCGGCACCAGCGACACCATCACGCCGGTGAATCCACCCATCACGATCAGCACGAGGAAGCCTACGATGAACATGAACGACGTGCTCCAAATGATCTTCTCGCCCTTCCAGATCGTCGCGATCCACGAGAAGATCTGCAGCCCGCTCGGGATCGTGATCGACATCCCCGCCGCGCCGAAGAAGCTCAGCGCCACGACGTCGAGCCCTGTCGCAAACATGTGGTGCACCCACACGCCGAAGCTGATGAACGCAATCCCCACCGTCGCCAATACGAGGAACACGTAGCCGACGACGCGCGTCCGGACGAACGTCGGGATGATCGTCGACACGATGCCGATCGCCGGGATGAACAGGATGTAGACCTCCGGATGCCCGAAGATCCAGAAGAGGTGCTGCCACAGCAGCACGTTGCCGCCCGCGTTCGGGTCGAAGAACTTGGTGCCGAACTGCCGGTCGAACTCGAGCATCCCCGTTGCGAGCGTCAGTGGCGGTAGCGCGAAGATGATCGCGAACGACGTCGCCAGGATCCCCCAGATGAACAATGGCATCCGGTTGATCGACATCCCCGGCGCCCGCATCCGGAATATCGTGACGATGAAGTTCATCGCGGTGGCCGTCGTCGAGATGCCCAGGAAGAAGATGGCGATCGCCCAGAAGTCCATGTTCAGCCCGGGCGTGAAGGGCTGGCTGGAGAGCGGCGGGTAGGCGAACCAGCCGGCGTTCGGAGCGCCGCCGACGAAGAAGCTGGCGTAGATGAACGCCGCCGAGAACAGGTACACCCAGTAGCTGAAGGCGTTCAGACGCGGGAACGCCAGGTCGCGCGTGCCCAGCATCAACGGCACCAGGTAATTGCCGAACCCGCCGACGACCATCGGCGTCGCGAAGAAGAAGATCAACACGGTTCCGTGCAGCGAAAACATCTGGTCGAAGTGGTCCGGCGAGACGACGCGCGAATTTGGGATCGCAAGCTGCGTCCGCATCACGATGCCATCGAGTCCGCCTTCGCCGAGGAGGATCGCCGCCGTCACCATGTAGCGGATGCCGAGCTGCTTGTGGTCGACCGTCGCGAAAATGTTCGCGATGATGCTGGGCGCTTCCCACGTCCGCCGCAGTCGTCCTACCGCAGTTGCCATGCCGTCTCCTTGCCGACATTCGTAGTCATCCGGAAGCCTGCTGACCGCCGCCCTCCGGCGGCGCCTTCTGGACGCTGCCGTGCGCCTTCGCGCCGGGCGGGCACCCGACCGGCATGCAGACCGGGAAGTTCGCGTCGTTAAAGCACTGATCGAGCATGTAGTCCACGTCGGATGCGTTCGGCAGCCGGAAGGTCTGCTGTCTGATCGTCGAGACCCAGTCCTGGAACTGCGCCGGATCTTCCGCCACGGTCGCGAAGTCCATGCACGCGTGTCCCTTGCCGCAGAACTCCGCGCACCGGCCGCGATACTGGCCGACATCACTCGTCGTGAACGTCATGCTGTTCGTGATCCCCGGCAGCGCATCGAGCTTGCCGTTCAACTCCGGCACCCAGAAGCTGTGGATGACGTCCGCGCCCGTCGTCGTCAGGTCGATCGGCTGGTTGACGGGGATGTGCAGCGTATTGATCGTGCGGATGCCCTGATCCGGGTAGACGAACTCCCAGTAGAAGTCGTGACCGATCGCTTCGACGCGCAGCGCGTTCGGCTTCGTCTCCGTATTCGCCGCCGTGATTTTCACGCTGTACGTGAAGATTCCGATGAGGATGAAGAGCGGCACAACCGCCCCACTGATCACGATGAACACCATGGCGGCATGCGGCCGGTTCTCGAAGATGCTCCGGACGTGGCCGCGCCGCCGGAACAGCGCGTAGGCGAGGAACCCCATCACGATGATGAACACCACGACCGAGATCGCGAAGGACGTCCACCAGAGGCTGGCGATCCGTACCGCGCTGGGGCTGTGCGGGCCGATGATCCCGCTGCAGCCGCTCAGCATCAGCCCCGCGCCCGCGATCGCGAAGACGAGCGCCGCTGGCGCGAGCCTACGCCACGGGTTCGGTCGTCGGAGCAATGTGCGCGTCCCTTCGCATGCGTGCCCGCCGCCGCGGGCGCCCGCGTTCCCCGCTGATCAACTCGCCTTTCGGCGCCGCGCTTCCTCGCGCGCGCGTTCGGTGAGCCATGGGATCTTGCTCGCCGCTTCGGCGCGTCGCGACTGGATCCATATGCCGATCCCGACGATCACCGGGACCGACGCCACGATGAGGATCACCGCCAACGCGAGAAGATAGTCCCACGGTTCGGTGCTCAGGTATTCCGAGTACAACAGGCCGGCGTCCAAGTTTGGGAGCACTCCCCGCTTCGCAAGCGCGTTCCTGCAAGAGATAGCAACGGAAGCGGAGCCGCGTAATCACCCGTTTGCGCGCGATCGCAGGTTTGATGCGCCTTGAGATGTGCGCATGGGCAGACGTTAACGCCGGAGAACCTCCGCGAAGCGAACCAACACTCGCCCGCCGGTTGCGGCGCCGCATGCGTCGTGCGTACGGTGAGTACGCCGCTGGGCGGGGACAGGAGGTTGCGCATGCCGGACAGCACGACGACGACGACGGAGCAGGCGCCGGTGCCCGCACACCTCAAGCCCGAGATGCTCGCGAAGATGGATGCGTGGTGGCGCGCCGCGAACTACCTCTCCGCCGGTCAGATCTACCTGCTCGATAACCCGCTCCTCCGCCGTCCGCTGACCGTCGACGACATCAAGCCGCGCCTGCTCGGCCACTGGGGCACGACGCCGGGGCTCAACTTCATGTACGTCCACATCAACCGCGCGATCCGCGAGCGAAACCTCGATGCGGTCTTCGTCTGCGGCCCCGGCCATGGCGCGCCAGGCGTCCTCGCGAACGTCTACCTCGAGGGCACGTACAGCGAGGTCTATCCCTACATCTCGCAGGACGAGGACGGCCTGCGCCGGTTCTTCCGGCAGTTCTCCTTCCCTGGTGGTATCCCGAGCCATGCCGCGCCTGAGACGCCCGGCTCGATCAACGAAGGCGGCGAGCTCGGCTACTCGCTCGCGCACGCGTACGGCGCCGCGTTTGACAACGCCGATCTCGTCGTCTTCTGCGTCGTCGGCGATGGCGAAGCCGAGACCGGTGCGCTCGCGGCCAGCTGGCACTCCAACAAGTTCCTCGATCCCGTCGTCGACGGCGCCGTCGTCCCGATCCTGCACCTGAACGGCTACAAGATCGCAAACCCGACCGTGCTCGCCCGCATCCCTGAGACGGAACTGCGTGCGCTCTTCGAAGGGTACGGCTACGCGCCGCACTTCCTCGGTGGTGATGACCCGGCCGTCATGCACGAACGCATGGCCGCGGTCATGGACGATGTGATGGACGAGATCGCGCGCATCCAATTCGCCGCCCGCTCCGAGGGGCAGACCGAACGACCCCGCTGGCCGGTGATCATCCTGCGCACGCCGAAGGGCTGGACCGGCCCGAAGGTCGTCGACGGCGCGCAGGTCGAGGGCACGTATCGCGCGCACCAGGTTCCGCTCACCGGCTTCATCGACAACCCGGAGCACCTCGCGCTGCTCGAAGGCTGGCTGCGCAGCTATCGGCCCGACGAGCTGTTCACTGGCGAGGGCCGCCTGCGTCCCGAGATCGCCGAGATCGCCCCGCGAGGCGAGCACCGCATGAGCGCGAACCCGCACGCCAACGGCGGCCTGCTGCTGTGCGATCTCGAGCTGCCTGACTTCCGCGACTACGCCGTGGAGGTCCCGAAGCCCGGCACGGTCTTCGCCGAATCAACGCGCGTGCTTGGCGGGTACCTGCGCGACGTCATCCGCAACAATCGGCACACCTTCCGCCTAATGGGCCCGGACGAGACGGTCTCGAACCGGCTCGACGCCGTGTTCGAAGTCACCGACCGCGCCTGGGATGCCCGCCGCATCGAAGGTGATAGCCATCTTGCACCGGACGGACGCGTGATGGAGGTGTTGAGCGAGCATCTGTGTGAAGGGTGGCTTGAGGGATATCTGCTGACCGGGCGCCACGGCCTCTTCAACTGCTACGAGGCCTTCATCCACATCGTCGACTCGATGTTCAACCAGCACGCCAAGTGGCTCGAGTCATCGCGCAAGATCAACTGGCGGCGGCCGATCGCGTCGCTCAACTACCTGCTCAGCTCGCACGTGTGGCGGCAGGACCACAACGGCTTCTCGCACCAGGATCCCGGCTTCATCGATGTGGTCGTCAACAAGAAGGCGTCGGTGATCCGCGTCTACCTCCCGCCGGATGCGAACACGCTGCTCTCGGTCGCCGACCACTGCCTGCGTAGCCGCAACTACGTCAACGTCATCATCGCGGGCAAGCAGCCCGAGCACGTCTACCTCGATATGGAGCACGCCGTGCTGCACTGCACGCGCGGCATCGGCATCTGGGAGTGGGCCAGCAACGACGCCGGAGGCGAGCCCGATATCGTCATTGCCTGTGCGGGCGACGTGCCGACGCAAGAAGCGCTCGCCGCCGTCGCGCTCATCCGCGAGCAGCTACCGGAACTGCACGTGCGATTCGTCAACGTCGTCGACCTGATGCGCCTGCAGCCGCCGTCTGAGCATCCGCATGGGCTTTCCGACCACGAGTTCGATGCGCTCTTCACGCGCGATCGCCCAATCCTGTTCGCGTTTCACGGCTACCCGTGGCTCATCCATCGCCTGACGTACCGGCGCACGAACCACGACAACCTGCACGTGCGTGGCTACATCGAGGAGGGCACCACGACGACGCCGTTCGACATGACGATGATGAACAACCTCGACCGCTACCATCTCGTCATGGACGCGATCGACCGCATCCCCGGCCTCGCGCCGCGCGCCGCGCACGTCCGCCAGCGCATGGTCGACGCCCGCCTGCGTGCACGGCAGTACACCCGCGATCACGGCGAAGACCCGCCGGAGATCAGCGGCTGGACGTGGCCATACTGATACCACCGAGCCGGCGCGAGGACGCTAACGCTGGCGCAGCACACGCACTGTCTCGCGTGCGATGATCGCGCCCTCGTCGGTCCCGACGACCCAGATCTGCGTGCCCCCTCCGTCGTCGATGCGACCAGCCGGCCCGTTCGCGCGCCCGTTGGCGCCGGCGTCTACCGACAGTCCGAGGTGCCGTAGCGGCTCGATGATCCGCCGGCGGATCTCCGGCGCGTGCTCGCCGGTGCCGCCGCCGAAGACGATCGCCTGTGGCTCGATGACCGCCAGGTACGCGCCGATGTATTGCCGCACCCGGTAACAGAACATCTCGAGCGCGAGCGCCGCCGATTCGTTCCCTTCCGCCTCTGCCCGCAGCAACTCGGGGACGTCGCCCGACAGACCGGACACGCCGAGCAGTCCCGAGCGCTCGTTGAGCAGCGCGTCCACGTCGTCAGGCGACATCCCTGACGTCCGCTGGAGATACGTCACGACCGCCGGGTCGAGCGAGCCCGAGCGCGTCGCCATCATCAGGCCCTCGAGCGGTGTGAAGCCCATCGACGTGTCGACCGATCGACCGTTGCGGATCGCGCAGGCGGAGCAGCCGCCCCCCAGTTGCAGCGTGATGATGGTGCAGTCGCCCGGCTGCGTGCCGGTGCGCGCGCGCGCGGCGTACTGCTCGAGCATCGACTGATGCGCGATGCCGTGATAGCCGTAGCGGCGGATCCGCTCCGTCAGCCCGTCGGGCAGCGCATAGCGCGCGGCGACATCGGGCATCGTCGCGTGAAACCCGGTGTCGAACACCGCCACCATAGGCAAGTCCGGCAGGCGTGCCAGTGCAGCGTCGAGCGCTTCGATCGCCGCGTGGTTGTGCAGCGGCGCCAGTTCCTCCGCCTCGACGACCGTCGCCCGCACGCGATCGTCGAGGCGCGTGGGCTGCATGAACTTCCCGCCGTTCACGACCCGGTGACCTGCGGCCTCTGCGGACGCCAGCGCCGCGCTGCCGATGTCGTCGGCGATCTTCTCGAACGCCTCGGTGTAGCCGTCGGCGGTCAGCGACGTCTTCCAGGCGCCGAGTTCGCGCGCGCTGTCGGCATCGGCGTCGTGCAGGCTCACCTTCAGCGAGACGCTGCCGGCATTCACGACCAGCACCTTCACAACGACGGCTCGCGTCCGGCCGCGTCGAGCGCACCCACGATGGCATCGAGATCGCGCGCGAAGTCATCGCCGCGATTCACCCGCAGCACGCGCTCGTCCGGCGCAGGCGCGTCGAATCGCTGTCGCTGCGCCTGGTGGACGTCCCAGGTGCCGCCGGACATCGAGCCGCCAGCAGCCGCCCTCGCGTCGAGCCGCGCGCGCGTCGCCTCTTCGTCAGATTCGATGAGCAGCGCCATCGCGCGGGCGCCGCAATCGCGCGCGAGCGTGCGCGCCGCCTCGCGGTCCGCGCGGCGCTCGTGCGTCGCATCGAGCACGACGGCCCGGCCCGCTTCGAGATGTCCCCGCGCGCGCGTCCGCAGCTCCTCGTACACGGCGGCCCGCCGTTCGTCCGTGTAGGCGCCCTCGCTGTCCGCGGCCATCGGGGGCGTCCCGTCGCTAGCGAACATCGCGACGCGGATCGCGTCGCTGGTCACGACCGCCGCACCGATGCGGGCCGCCAGCGCGTGCGCCACGAAGCTCTTGCCGCTGCCGGTGAGCCCGCTCATCACGATCACCATCGGCGGCCGTGCCGGTTCGGCATACCGGAGCGCCAGCTGGAACCGTTCTCGCGCGGCGGTCGCCGCCCGTTCGCGTTGCTCGGCAGGCACGTCCTCCTCGTTCGATTCGAGGGCATGCACCTTGCCGCGCACCACTGCCCGGTAGCAACCGTAGAACGGGAGCATGCACGTCAGCGTCTCGTCGACCACACGTTCGAGGTAGAAGGCGATGAATTCATCGGCGAGCGAGCGGAATCCGCGCGCGTCGAGGTCCGTCATCAGGAACGCGACGTCGGACGCCACGTCGCAGTGCCGCAGCCGTGGGTCGAACTCGATGCAGTCCATAATGCAGGTCGTCCGTTCGCCGTCGAAGACGACGGAGTCCGCGCGCAGATCGCCGTGCACGTCGCGCGTCCGCCCATCACCCGCCCGCTGCTCGATCAGTTCCCGATGCCTGCGCAGGAAGCCATCGACGTACTCTTCGAGACGTCCGAGTTCCGTCGCATCGAGGTAGCGTCGCACGAACGGCCGTATCTGCCTGAAGTTCTGGTCCCAGTTTGCGTGCACGCCGTCGAGGCGTCCTGCGGCGGCGATCGTCTCGTTCGTCTCAGCATGCGCGTGGAACGTCGCGATGGCGTGCGCGAGCGACCGCATGTGCGCGGACCGCACCTCGCGTGCCGCCAGCAGTGCGGGCATCATGCGCTCCGATGGCACACGCCGCATCTTCACTGCGTACTCCACCGCGGCGCCGCCAGCGTCGATCGCGTACCGGTCGCCGTGCCGCACGATCGGCACGGTGCCGAGGTACACGCCCGTGCAGAGCCGCCGGTTCAGCCGCACCTCCTCCTCGCACATCTCGCGTCGCCGCTCGAGCGTGCTGTAGTCCAGAAACCCCAGGTCCAGCGGTTTTTTGATCTTGTACGCGAACGGCCCGGCCAGCAGCACGTACGAGATGTGCGTCTGCACGATCTGGACCCGACGCACGTCGTGCGGGTACGCGGCCGCGTCGAGCAGTCCGCGGATGAGCGGCGGCAATCCTTGCGACTGCATCATGTCCCGCATGGTACTCGCGATCACGCACGCCTGTTCGTTACCTGCCATTGATCCGGGGCCGCGGCAAACACGCGGCCACATCCGTTTGGCACATGCACGCACGCTGACAAGCTGCCAAGATACAGGTGGAACGACGGAGGAGGAGTCATGAAGGCGTACAAGATGACCGCGTACCCCAGGGAGATCACGGTGCGCGACGGGAAGAAGATCACCGTCCGGCCGCTCGCACCGGCCGACCGGGACGCGCTCGCCCGGTTCTTCCTCGCGCTGCCCGCCGAAGACCGCTACTTCCTCAAGGACGACGTGACGTCGCCCCGCGTGATCGAGTCCTGGACGGCGCAAATCGACTTCGATCGCGTGCTCCCGCTGGTCGCCTGCTCCGGCGATGAGATCGTGGCGGAGGCGGTGCTGCTGAGGAGGCGGCACGGCGCCTATCGCGGCGTCGGCACCGTGCGCGTTTCGGTCGCGAAACAGCAGCGCGGGCAGGGCGTCGGCACGGCGTTGATTCACGAGCTGTGCGACATCGCCGCCGACGCCGGGATGGAGAAGATCGCGGCCGAGTTCGTCGCAGGAGCGCACGACGACGCGATCGATGCCGCCGAGCGCCTCGGCTTCATCCGCTCGGCCATCGTCCACGAGTTCCTGCGCGACGAGCGCGGCCGCCCGCACGATGTCGTGCTGCTCGTCCTGCCGCTCGGCAAGTGGTACGAATGGGCGCAATTCTGACGCTTCGGTTAGGCTGCGCGGTGCGCCCCGAGAGGTTTCCGCAGGGGCACGAAACACATGACTTGTCATAACTACGGACCGTAAGCGGGGACGCGCCGGCGCGTGTCGCCGCATCCGTGCCCGCGCCGCGCGTAGCGACTCGTCGCGCCGGGCCTGGTTCGATGTCGTTACTCGGGCCTGATGAGCAGTACGGGCGCGTTCGCCTGGATCACGCGGTCGGCGACACTGCCCAGTGCCGCACGGAAGAGCCCCTGACGCGCGTGCGTCGACATCACGATGAGATCCACGCCGGCGCTATTCACGAGATCGATGATCGCCGCGGCCGGGTCGCCGCGGGCGACGCGCATCTCCGCCGGCGGGCTGAACGCCTTCACCTGCTGCAACAGATAGATGCGGGCCTCGTCCTCCAGCGCGTCGTCGATCGCCGGCGTGTACGTCGCCGATGCCACGTACGGGTACGTCGTGGCCGCCCAGGGCTGGACGCGCAGCAGCACCACGTGCGCCCCGAGCGCATCGGCGAGCGTGCGTGCGGCGGGCAGCGCGGCCTCGGCGAATTTCGAGCCGTCGAGTGGGACGAGGATCCGCCGTAACTCCGCCGCCCCCTTGCCTTCGAGGATCTGGGGGCCGACCGCCAGCACGGGCACCGGCGACGACGCGGCCATCTTCGACAGCTGGCTGCCGTATCCCCAGCGACGCAGTCCGCTCCGGCCGTGTGTGGCCATGACGATCATCCGCGCGCCGGTCTCGTTCGCGGCGTTGAGGATCTGCTCCGTGGCGTCGCCGCCGAGCACGATGATGCGGGCCTCCGGCTGCTGCAGCCGATCGCGCACGCGCTCGAGGTACGTCTGGAAGTACGCGTCGGCGGATTGGTCGATGTCGAGCTTAAGGTCCGGGAATCGCGCGCCCAGCTCGCCCTCGGTCGCCTCGGACACCGTCACGAGGACAAGGTGCGTGTGCAGCGCCGCCGCGAGCTTCGTGGCGTAGGGCAGCGCGCCCTCGGCCAGCTCTGACCCATCCAGCGTGACGATGATCGGCCCTTGTTCCAGCATGCTCTTCCTCCCTCGCTGAGCCTACCATCGTCCTTCGATGTGCGGTTGGCCGGAAGGCCCGACTTCTCGCGCCGAACGGCCCGCATCGCCGCAGTGCGCAGATTATGGGCGGCCGATGCGCATCGTCGTGCGCGCGAGGCTGACCTACGCGGGCGCGCCCGCAGGTGACTCGCCTGAGAGCATCTCGCGGAGGTCGAACGACTCGTTGAGCGCCGGCGTGTACGCGTGCACGCCGATCTCGCCCCGCAGCCGCGCCGCGAACGCCGCAGATGAGTCTGCCTCGCCGTGCGTCACGAAGGCGATGCGCGGCGGCTCGGGCGCCGACCGTACCCAGCGGATCAGTTCGGCCGCGTCCGCGTGCGCCGAGAGGCTGTGCACGCATGCGACCTCAGCCCGCACCGTCACGTCATGGCCGTGCATCCGCAGGTGTTGCGCGCCGTCCTCGAGCTGGCGTCCGCGCGTGCCGGCGGCCTGGTAGCCGACAAGCAGCACGAGGTTGCGCTGGTCCGGCAGCAGCCGCTCCGCGTGATGGAGCACACGGCCGCCCGTCATCATGCCGCTGGCCGAGATGATGATCCGTGGCCCTTTCAGGAAGTTGATCTGCTTCGACTCCTCGACTGTGCGGGCGAACTGCACACCGGGCGGCATCAGTTCGTCGTGTCCGTCGGTGACGAGGCCCGGGTCGAGCACGCCGCGGCGTGCGTATCGGTCGTACACCTCCGTCACGTTCACCGCCATCGGGCTGTCGACATGGATCGGGACGCGCGGCAGGTCGCCGCTGCGGATCAGGTCGGCGAGCAGCATCGTCACGATCTGTGCGCGCGCCACCGCGAACGACGGGATGAGTACCGTGCCGCCGCGCGCGATCGTGTCGGCGATCGGCTTCCGTACCGCCTCGCGCAGGGGCGTCGTGTCGTGCATCCGGTCGCCGTACGTCGACTCGACAACGAGCAGGTCGCACGCGACGAGCGGGTCGGGGTCGCGGTGGATCGGCGCGTCGTAGCGGCCGATGTCGCCGCTGAACACCGCGCGCAGCGGCTCCGTCGCGGCCTCCTCCCGCAACTCCCACTCGATGAACGCCGAGCCGAGGATGTGACCGGCCTCGTGGAACCGCGCGCGCGAGCCTCCCGGCACGTCGAGCCACTCGCCGTAGTCCACGCCCTTCATCAGCCGCAGCGCCGCGTGCGCGTCATCGGTTGTGAACAACGGCAGCGCCGGGTCGTGCTTGCTGTAGTGCTTGCGGTTCGCGTAGGCCGCGTCTTCCTCCTGTATCTTCGCCGCGTCGAGCAGCAAGATGTTCGCGAGGTCCTCGGTGGCGTGCGTGCAGTAGATCGGGCCGCGGTATCCCTCTCGCGCGAGCCGCGGCAGATAGCCGGAGTGGTCGAGGTGCGCGTGCGTCAGCAGCACGGCATCGATCGACCGCGGGTCGAAGGACGGATTGCGCCAGTTCAGCAGCCGCAGGTCCTTCCGCCCCTGGAACAGCCCGGCATCGACGAGGAATCGCCGCGAGCCGGCTTCGAGCAAATAGCGCGAGCCGGTGACCGTCCCCGCCGCGCCCTGGAACGTGATTCGCACGCCATTCCTCCCCGAACTTCGCTACGAGCCGATGCTATGCGAAGAGTCTATGCCTGCCGCGCACGAGGCGCACTTTCGGGCGGACTGGGGGCCGATCGGCAGCACGGTTTGGCCCGAATGGCGGGTGCCGCCGGCCGCGGTGAGGTGGAGACTGGCGCTGAAAGGGCGGACGGATCGGAAGGAGCACAACATGAAAGTCATGGCCACATTCGACGGATCGAGTTTCTCCGAGACCACGATGGCCCTGCTGTCGAAGATGGCGCGTCTGCCGGAGGCGGAATTCGTCCTCTTCGCGACCGTCCTGCCGAAGGACGCGATCATCCGCGGCGACGTCCGGCTGCCCGGCACTTCGGTCTATAACAGCGATCCGGTGGTCGGCCGCGGCGGCGTGCTCACGATGGTCGAGACGAAGGAGCAGGCGACCGAGCGCGGCGTCACCGAGATGCGCGAGTACCTGCTCGACCTCGGCCACCGGCTGCCCGCCGGTTCGACATTCCGGGCCGTCGTCCACGCGAGCACCGCGCCGGGCGCCGCGATCGTCAAGCACGCGCTCGCCGAGTCGCCCGACGTCATCGTGATGGCGACCCACGGCCGCACCGGCCTGGTGCGCACGCTCTTCGGCGGCACGGCCGAAGAGGTCGTGCGCTCGGGCGTCGCTCCGGTCTTGCTCGTGCACCCCGAGCACGCGGAG
>DASUKS010000185.1:0-11402 GCA_036278595.1 Dehalococcoidia bacterium | reverse complement strand
CGCTGCCGAGGAACACGATGCGCTCGCGCAGCAGCAGCGAGTAGATGTCAAACGCCCGCTCGCCACGCGGGCTGGTCTCGATGACGGACGGGATGATCATGCTGCCTCCGCTAAATCGTCCGTGCCCATGACGAGCACTGGAAGCTGGAAGATGGACCATGGAGATCGGGCCGGGCCTCCTGTGGCATGCCGAACGCTCCGCGCCCGCCGCAGCCGGTATTCGGCGATCGACGCCACGCACGCGGTCGGAGTGCCGGCTTCGTGCTCGACGCGCTCCTGGCCCGCAGGCGTGCCCTCCCACTCGGCGGCCTCCCGGCGCGTGGAGACGCCAAGCTTGGTCAGGATCTCCGACACGTGGAACTTCGCCCCGTCCGTGCTGATACCGAGCTCGCGTCCGATCTCGCCGTTCGAGCGGCCCTCGCGGACAAGCTCCAGCACCTCCCACTGGCGGGGAGTGAGGACGTCGGGGTACGGCGGGCGGCCACGTGCCATGGAGATCAGTCTACGAGGCCGCCCGCCGAATTACACTACCCGTCCGCCCGCCGTATCGAAGCCTGCTCCCTCGCCTCGCCCGACGGCGCGTCCGGCGGAGCGTGCTCGCCGCCGAGCACCCAGCGCCACGAGAGGGCGCCGAGAATCGCGAAGAGCACGGTCAGCAGCGATGCCGACACCACGCAGTACATGCAGATGGCATCGATGACACGCAGTTCGATGTAGGTGAGGTACATCGAAAACGCGAACGATCCCGCCGCGACCGCCCACGCGCCGGTGAGCAGCGCCTCCTGCTTCCGTACGAGCGCCGCGACGATGATCACGAGCATCGTCGCGTAGGCGAGCGCGCCGAGCAGCGCGACGGGGATGCCGAACAGCTCGGCGTACTTGGTGCTGTTCACGTACTCGCAGTCCCCCACGCCTCCGCAGGCGATCGGCTGGCCGGCATAGTGCACCGTCGTGAGATACATGGCGACGCCGAGGCCGGCGAGGCAGATGGCGGCGGCGACGCCGGCCAGCAGCTGCGTCTGCCTCGTCACGACGTGGCCCCGCCGCTGTTCAGCGCGGCGTTGATCGCCGACTGGAACTGGCTGTACGACTGGATGCCGACGATCTTCTTCTCACCGATGAAGAACGTCGGGGTCGAGTCGACGCCCGCCTTCGACGCCTGGTCGACTTCCTGCTGGACCTCGGCCAGGTGGGTGTTGCTGCTCAGCGTCTTCTCGAACGTCGGGACATCGAGGCCGACCTGCTGCGCGATCTTCACCAGGTTGTCGTACGAGAACTGCCCGCTATTCTCCTGCCCCTGCGCGTTGAACAGCGCGTCGTGGTACTGCCAGAACTTGCCTTGATCGTTCGCGGCGAGCGCCGCCTGCGCCGCGTTCCACGAGTCCTGCCCGATGAACGCGAAGTCACGGAACTCAATCTTCACCTTGCCCTGGTTGACGTAGTCCTGCTCGAGCCGGGCGATGACGTCCGTCTCCGCGCGCTTGCAGATCGGGCACTGGAAGTCGGCGTACTCCACGACCGTCACCGGCGCGTTCGGGTCGCCGAGCGTCCGGCCGGTGCTCGCCGCGGTCTTCGGCGGCACCGTCGCGCTGCCGGAGGAACCACTGGTCTGGAACGCGACCAGCGCCCCGGCGGCGAGCACCGCGACGAGTGCAAGGCTGAGCACGACCATCAACCGGCGGCCGCGGGTGTTGTGCGGCTGCTGGCGCGAGCGTGCAGCCTGGGATGGATGCTTTTGATTCGACATAACAGCTTCCCTTCGAAGCTACTCCTTCCGGGTGGCATCGTCGCCTCGACGAGTCGGCGCGGTAACGGCCGATCGGCCGTGAGCCAGCCATTGGCGCTGCCAACGCGACGAAAGATGCCACTGCGGGCGCCGGCGGGCAGCGACAACTACGGCCGCGGCGCCGGCGAGCCCGCGTGGTGACTAAAGGGAAGGGAGCTGCGGAGGGTGTTCGAAGGGAGCCGGGGGCGCTTCATGAAGCGAAGCGGACAGCGTCGGTGCCACGACGACGGCCATCCCGAACGACGGGGTCGGCGGCGCATCGAACTGCGGTAGCGCACCCGATGGCGGCGGGATCATCGGCTGCACGAGGCAGCCCGGGCCGCCGCCCTGGCACTGAGCGCCGACGGGCAGGCCGCGCTCGACCGAGGCCGAAGCGGGCTCCACGCGGGCAACCACCAGCAGGTTCACGAGGAGCACGCTGACGAGCGCGAGTGTAATGCCGGCGCGATGCCGGTACGCGAAGCGCCAGAGGCGCGATGTCATACCTACAGTGTCGCCTACCTGATCCGGGCGTCTCAAGGCGGAGCCGTTACCGAACGGTGAAAGGACCCCGCGCCGGTCCGGGGCGCATTCGGTTGACGGCTTGAGCCGAACATAGAAATAGAGGTATCGAAAGGTAGATCAGGAACGCCCAATGGGCGTATATTTAGGCACTCGCTAAGCCAGGCGCCGCCGAGGGCGGCAGGCTCGCGTGTTCGCGCGACACAGGAGGCAGTTATGGCGATCAGTCCCGACACACTGGAAACGCTACGTCAGGAGCCGGGCGGGGACGACCTCGACCTGTCCTGGCTCGACCAGCCGCTCGCGGAGCGCGGCCTGCGCGTCGCACCCGGCAAGCGCGGGCTGACGCTCGAGGACATCGCGACGTCCTCGTACGGCGACATCCCGGCGAACACCGACAACCAGAGCGGCCGCATGCGTGGCGCCGCGCCGCGCAGCGACCAGCAGCGGACGCAGCAGCTGTGGCCGTCGAAGTCCGCCTCGTGGTCCGAGTCGGCGATGCTGCTCTACGAAGAGGCGGTGCAGCGGCAATGGTCGAGCGCACGCGACATCCCCTGGCAGGACATGCCGGAGCTGTCCGAAGACCTCGAGCTGGCGATGTCGCAGTTGTGCACGTTCCTCACGCAGGTCGAGTTCATCGCCGGCGACGTCCCCGGGCAGTACGCCCCGAACGTCAGCGGCGAGTTCTTCGAGGTAGGCCTGTTCCTCGCATCGCAGATCATGGACGAGGCGCGCCACCTGGACGTCTTCCGCAAGCGTGCGCTCGCCAACGGCATCGGCCTGCTCAAAGCCGGGCCCGGCGCAGTTGGTCTACTGACGGCGCAGGACTTCACCGAGATGGCCTCGACGCTGCACCTCGTCGGCGAGGGCTTCGTGCAGTCGATGTTCCGCATGGGCGAGATGTTCGCGCAGAGCGAGGTCGACAAGCGCATGTTCCGCCTCGCGGCGCAGGACGAGAGCCGCCACGTGGCGTTCGGCGTGATGCACATGAAGTACGTGATGGAGACGCAGCCGGAGCGGCGCGAGGAGATCCACACGTACCTCGACCGCATGGAGGGTCAGCTCGGTCAGGGTTCGACGCAGGCCGGCCTCACCGGCGGCGGCGAGACCGGCGAGGCGCTGGCGATCCTCCTCGGCGGCGGCACGAGCGAGACGCAGCTCCGCGAGGGCTACATGAAGCTGCTCGCCATCCGCAAGCGCCAAGTCAACGAGTACATGCACCGGCTCGAGGTCGTCGGACTCGGCGACCGGCGCCAGAAGATGGCGCCGATGATGCAGGCGCTGCTCGACCCGGCGCGCAACTGACGACGCGCAACAAGAGCGGAGGCCGGACGGCCTCGACACCGGACGAATGAATCGTAGGGGCACACGCGCTGTGCCCCTATGCCATGTGAACGGCAGGCAGACGGCGAGGGGAACAGTCATGGCCGACAGCGACACGAAGCAAGAGGACGTACAGGCGGCGCCGCCGTCGATCCCGGGGATCCCGGCGCCGCCGGCGCTCGACATGAGCTGGGCGAAGGTGCCCACCGCACGCCCACCGAAGCCGAAGATCGGCGAGGATGGCTTCACGTTGCGCCTCGCCGACGCCGGCGAGTACGCGTGGGTGCCCGACCACTGGCCGTACGAGAACGACACGCCGCGTGGTGCGTACCCCGCGCGTGACCGCGGCCTTCCGGCGCCGTACACGATCTACGACAAGGCCGAGGTCTGGGCGGAGAACGCCGCCGACCTGTACGAGATGGGCATCCGCGATCAGTGGAAGCCCGCGACGCAGATCTCATGGTCGACGATCGAGCCGCTTGCCGACCACGTCGAGGCGGCGTTCGACCAGATCATCTCGAACATTTCCGAGCAGCAGTACAACTCGAACGCCGTGATGATGGGCCGCCTGAAGGACATCTCGTACGGCTTCCACGAGGTGAAGCTCTACCTGGCCACCCAGGCCTTCGACCAGGCACGCCACGTCGAGGCGTTCCGCAAGCGCGCGCTCGCGAACGGCGGCGGATTGGGATCGCAGACGCCGGGGTTCTTGAGCCGCGCGGTCTACGCCTCGTTCAAGTTCACCGAGCTCATCGTCTACATGAACATCATCCGCACCTCGTTCCTGCTCGCGCTGTGCGAGGCGGGCGATCGCATCGGCCGGTCGCAGGCGGACCGGCAGCTGTTCGAGCTGACGGCGCGCGACCTCAACCGCCACCTGTCGTTCGGCATCGAGCACCTGAAGTACTACCTGCTGAACGGCGACGAGCAGAAGCGCCGTAACATCAGGGTGTGGCTCGATCGCGGCGAGGTGATGATGGCCGCGGACCTGCGGCGTGACAAGCCGCTGCGCGAAGCGCACATCCTCGTCCTCGGCGACACCGTCGCGAAGGGCAAGGAGGGGCTCAAGGAGCTGCGTCTGGCCCAGCTACGCAAGTACCTCCGCGCGCTGGAGCTCGCGACCTACCTCGGCCGCGAGGAGCACATCGTGCCCGGCATGCGGGACGTCATCGACAACCCCTAAACGGCAGCGATAGTCGCGGAATCAAGCGGAGGGGCGCGCGTGCGTCCCTCTCGTCGTTTCACCAGCGCCCGGGGGCGCTGGCCTTCGGAGTGCTATCCTACGGTCATGCAGGAGCGCAACGAGACCATTACGATCGCCCTCGACGCTGACGACCGCCGTCATCTTCGGGCAATTTCGGAGCGGACCCGGGCTTCGGAGACGGCAGTTGCGCACAGGCTCCTGTCGCATGCCCTCAACTACGCCGATGTCGACGCGGAGTCAATGGCAGAGATCCTCGAAGGCATCCCCGGGGCGATAGATCGCATCGCCGAGGCTCGTGCGCAGCTCGACCGGGGAGAGGGAATCCCGCTCGAAGACCTGTAGCGCGTGGCGCTAGTACTCGTCAGCCCGAGAGCCGTGCGTGCTCTCGACGAGATTATTGTCACGCATGCACTGCCCTCGGATACAGTGCGTCGTGTGCTCGATGTGATAGAGTTGCTCGCGGTGTTTCCGATGCTCGGTCGCGCGGTGGTCAGCGAGCGCCTCGGCGAAGTTCGTTTCGTTCTGGGACCTTGGCGTTGGATGACTATCGTGTACGAGTTCGACGCGCCGCGTGAGATCGTGCGAATACTGACGGTCGAGGACGCAAGAACTTCCGACGCCGCGGCGAACTACCGGGCGTAGGTCACGCCCCGACCAACTCCTCGATGTTCGCGCGCAGCTTCTCGATCCCATCGCAGAGGTCGTCGATGTCCCGCTGGATCCCGAGGAAGACCTCGTGCGGGAGCCAGATCATCTCCTTGTACGCCGCCTTCTCCGCCACCGGGCAGTGCACGTCCGAGTAGTCGACCTCGATCGGCGCATCCTTCCATGCGAAGAGCGGCGCGTCGTACACGGGCGTGTAGAACGACGTGAACAACTTCATGCCCTCGGCATGGAGCGCACGTGCGAAGCGGTCGCGCGGCACGCCGCGCCAGGCGTCTTCGTGGTAGCGGAGGATCACGCCGTACCCCGAGCGCTGCGTCACGCGCTCGTCGTGCGCGAGCGTGGTCACACCTTCGATCGCGGCGACGCGCTGCTCGAAGTGCGCGATGTTCTCGTTGCGCGTCGCGATCTGCTCCGGCAGCCGATCGAGCTGGGCGAGCAGCACCGCCGCCTGGAACTCGGTCATCCGATAGTTCCACCCGAGCATCGTGCCCTCGGCCGCTTGCCGGTCGGTCGTGCTGCCCCGCCCGCTGTTCATGTACGCCTGGCATCGCGCCGCGAGCGCGTCGTCGTCCGTGACGATGATGCCGCCCTCGCCGCATGTCATCAGCTTCGACGACTGGAAGCTGAAGGCGCCGGCGTCGCCGAGTGTGCCCGCGCCATGGCCGCGCCAGAAACCGCCGTGCATGTGCGCGCAGTCCTCGACGACGCGCAGGTTGTGCGCGCGCGCGATCTCGCCGATGCGGTCCATGTCCGCCATGCGCGAGCCGAGGTGCACCGGAAGGATCACCCGCGTGTCCGGCGTGATGTGCCGCTCGATCTGCTCGACGTCAATGCACCACGTCTCCGGGTCGATGTCGACGAAGACCGGCTTGAACGCCTGCGCCAGTGCGGCGAACGCGGTCGCGTAGAACGTCAGCGCCGGCACGATGACCTCGTCGCCCCGCTCGAGGCCGAGCGCGCGCAGGATCACCTCGAGCGCCGTCGTGCCGCCGGTGGTCGTGATCCCGTGCTTCGCCCCCTGGTACTCGGCGAAGCGCCGGGCGAACTCGCCGCCGATGACGTTGGGCGAAGGGAAGCCGCCCCAGTTGCCGCTCTCCACGACCGCCGTGAGGTTGCGGACCTCGCGCTCATCATGCTGCGGCCAATCCGGCCAGGGCGCTGTGCGGAGCGGCGTGCCGCCGCGTATCGCGAGTGCTGCCATAGCCGCAGCCTAGCGGCCGCGGTGCCGACGCGAAACTCCACCGGCTCTCACTCGGCTGCGTCGCGGGGATCCACCGGGCCGGCGGCCTGCGCGCGCGCTGGGTGTCGCTGGTCGAGACTACCGGCCCGAAAATGCCTGTCACATCACCGTAGCAGCCCCCAATCGTGGCGCCGCACGCCTCGAAGGGCGACGGCAGGTGACGGCAGGCAACTGCCCGCCGATAGTCACGCGCTCTGGCGAGATGTAATCGTGGTTTGATCGCGCGTCTGCCAAAGTGGAGGTGAAGGTCCGTACGAAAGGAGCCAAGAGCATGGCGCTGGACTTGAGCGTTGACAAGCTTCTCGAGATGCGCGGCAAGCCGGTATTCGACCGCGAGGGCGAGAAGATCGGGTCGATCGAGGACATCTACATCGATGATGAGACGCGTCAGCCGGAGTGGCTCGGTCTCGGCACCGGCTTCCTCGGTATGAGGCACGCGATCGTGCCGTTGGTGGACGCGTCGCTGCGAGAGGACGGCATCGCCGTGCCTTACCCGAAGGACAGGGTCAAAGACGCGCCCGATTCCGAAGGCGATGACATCAGCGCCGAGAAAGAGGCGGAGTTGGCGCAGTACTACTCCATCGGCACGACCCAGGCTGCGCCGACGGAGACAACCGGGACGGCGACGCCGCCGGGCGAGCGGACGACGACCATGCCGCCCGCCGAGGCCGTGCCCCCGCCATCGGACGCCGGCGTCACGATGACGCGCGCCGAGGAAGAGCTGCACGTCGGGAAGAAAGAGACGTCTGCCGGGCGCGTCACCCTGCACAAGTACGTCGAGACGGAGCCGGTGAGCGAGGACGTTGAGCTCCAGCACGAGACCGCCCGCGTCGAACGCCAGCCGGTGAACCGCCCGCTACGCCCGGGAGAGGATCTCGGCGAAGACGAGACTACGCTCCGGTTGAAGCGTGAGGAGCCGGTCGTCGAGAAGTCGGCGCGAACGAAAGAGGAGTTCTACGTCACGAAGGAATCCGAGCCCACAACCGAGCGCGTGACCGGCGAGGTCCAGAAGGAGCGCGTCGACATCGAGAATGATGACGGCACGCCTCGCCCATAGCGACCGACGACGAACCATCGATGGTGAGGACACAATGAGAGAACCGAAGACCGCCCGCATGCCGGCGCCCGCGGCCCCCCTGGGGGATACCTATGACTCGGGCGAGGTCGAAACGTTGCCGGACGGCTCCATCTCGATCCCGATCCTCGAAGAAGAACTCGTTGTCGCCAAGCGTGTCGTCGTGCGCGAGCGCCTCATCGTGCACAAGGACTCGGACGTCGAGCACCGTACGATCGGCGCGGAGCTGCGCCGCGAGCGCGTCGAAGTCCGCAAGGAGAGCCAAGCGGCCACTCACGCCGAAGCTCGCGGCGACCTACGCGATTCAGCGGGGGCAGGTGAACGGATTCCGCCCGAACACCTTCTGTAGATCGCGGATGTCGATGGCGCCGTCCGGCACCAACGACGGGTACAGGTCGTATCGTTCGTCATAACGGGGATCCCAACCGCGATACAAAAAGAGGTGTGCGGCCTGGGTCTGATCGTCGCTCACGTCGATCTCCCCGTCGCCGTTCAGGTCGAATCGTGCGCAGGCGCCGGCATAGATCGTCGCCCACGCGTCCGGCACACCGTAGCCGATGTCCTGCGACCACCCGCGCGTCGTGCCGTCGGCGTTGAATTTCGCCGCGTTGATGAAGTCGGTCCGGGTGTTCGGGCCGGATGGTATGCCGGAAGATCTGCCGCTGATGCTGTAGTCCAGCGGCTGCGTGCTCTTGAACAGCGCCGCCAGCCCGGAGATGAACGGCGCCGACGCCGACGTGCCCTCGAAATACCAAGGCGCATCGATGTTGTTCATCGCATAGGTTTGGGCGGGCGCGGCGAGGTCAAGATCGGAGCCGTAGTTCGAAAAGCCGGCGCGCTGACCATTCGGCAGCACGCCGCCAACCGCGATCACATTCGCGTCCGCTGCCGGGTACTCAACCGATCCTCCTGCATTTCCAGACGAGGCGACGCTAATCACCCCAAGCGAGTCAAGCGTCTTAAAATACCAGGATGCGCCCGGAATCTGGCTACCACTGAAACTCATATTGATCACGGAGATGGAACCGCGGTCGAGGACGTCATTGAGGATCCAGTCAAGACCGCTCAGAATCGCGGAGTCCTGACAGTTTTCCGGGTATTGCGCGCAGACGCGCACGGCCACAACGTGGACCGCCGGCGCCACGCCGGCGATTCCGATTCCGTTGTCCGTCGCCGCTGCGATGATCGACGCAACCGATGTCCCATGGCCGTATGCGTCGTCGTCCCTGGTGTCGTTCGGGTCACTCGAAGCGTAGTTGATGCCGGCGTCGATCCGTCCCGCTAAGTCCGGAATAACAGAGATTCCCGTGTCCATGACCGCGACCCGCACGCTTGCGATCCCTGCGCTCACCAACCAAGCCGCGGGAAGTCCATCAGGCTCGCGCCAGCGCCGGCCTGTCCAGGCCAGTTTGGGTCATCCGGGAACGTCGCTGGCGCCTCGATCGCGTTCGGGCCCGCGTCGATACGCCATGCAGTGATTTCATTATTCTTGTGGCCGAGTCCAACTCTGAATCCGCAACGCTCACTAGCAGGCGGCTCACTCCGAGCTTGTCCCGCGGCCACTCGGCAAGCAGTTCAGTGTCGGACGGTAAACCGCTCAATTCACTCGCCGTGAAGGTGGCATCTGCCAATACAAGGATCTGACCTTCCAAACGTCGCCGCCCTCCGCTATCAGTCACGATCTTCGACCGCGCCAAGAGACTCGAAGCGTCAGGTGGTGAGGAGAATTTAGGTGATGCTATGGTGCTCACTGGCGTCGCGGTACCGACGCTCGCGCCCGGTGGCACTGTCGACGCCGGCGGTGCCGGGAGCGTAGGTGCAGTTGCGGGTGCAGGCGGTGGGTAGTCCAGCCCCGCTGGGCGTGGCGTAGGCGCACCCGTGAACGCGAGTGAAGAACTCACACAAACGACTACTGACGCGACCGCAGCGGCGATCGAAGCTGGCGCGCGAGACCTCATACTCCCCAGACGTTACGACGCTACTGAATCAGGGATCCGGCCCAAACGTCGCGCAGAACGCCTCCCCAGATCCGCGCGGTGAGTCGGCGAATGCGAAGCCATTCTGGCCGACGTCTAAAACGCCAGGTGCCTCGCGTGCTGCACTGATGGCAGCGGGAACTGATCCGAGCGGAACGCCGAGTACGATGCTGTAGCGATCGCCCGTCGCCGTCAGTCGTTCCGTCTCGCGCGAGAAGCCCATCATGTCGGACCATGCATCGAATTGCTCTATATCCGTCGCGGCAACCATCACGAGGACCTCATCGGCCACGAACGGCGCACACGGCTTGGTCGAGAGCCCGGCGATAGGTACGGGCGTGCCAGCCAGCGGCACGTACTTGTACGGCACCGGCGTGAACACGAACGCCTTCGCCGGTGCCGTTGGCGTGCGGGCGGTCGGCGTCCCGGAGCCGCACACAGCCGCGCCGGCGACCACGGCGACAACGATCGCCCCCAAGACCCAGACGAGCAGATGGCTCCTCATATCGCGACGATAGACCTCGTCAGTATCGTTGTCAACGAGCTTCTTCGCGCACCATCGTCGCTCGGCGAAACGTCTTCGCATTGGTTTACGCCGTGACGACATGGCGAAGCGAGCATACCATCGCGCAATGCTCGGCCTGCGCGACTTCGCCATGACCTCGGGTGCCTCCCGGCGATGCGCGCTCGTCATCGTTGTCGTAAACGCGTCCGTGGCGAGCAACTTCGCGCTGCGTGGCGCGGCAGGGGCGACTAGTGTTGGTTCGGCCACGCTCGTCGTCATGGCGCCGGCGCAACTACAGGCGGCCTCCGTCCCGTTCACCTTCACCATTGGCATGTCATCGTTCACGCCGGGCAGCAGCCCGATCTGGGCCGCATACCAGGTGGAGATGGCGTACGACCCGGACATCATCAGTGTGTCGTCGGACGTGCCCGCGCTTTGTCAGCCGCTCGCGAACTGGGGCCCGCTCTCCGCCGTCGGCACCGTTGCCGACTACTGCTACGGGCAGGACACCACCGCGACCGGCATCCTCGAGACCGTGACGGCGCAGTGCGTCGCGCCGGGGACGACCGCCCTTCATCTCGTCCCCTATCTCGATCCCGACCGCCTGTTCGCGGGAACGGAAGTCGTGGACCACAGCGGGCTGGGCGAGCTGGATCTGACCCTCCAGGACTCGTTCGTGACCTGCGCTCCGGCGCCTGCCAGCGTCGGCGGCATTGCGCAGTACGGCGAGCCGGCTTCGGGACGACCGGGCAGCGCGCGCTGGCTGTTGCCGCGCGCACTCGGCGTCGGCGCGCTGATCGCCGGCGCTGCTGCGGTCTTCGCCCGCCGCCTCCGGCGGCAGAGCTGACGACCGTAATCGGCACAGGAAGATCAGAGAGAGCGCGGCCGCGGTGGCCGCGCTCTCTGTTCGTGCTCTGGCAGGATTAGCGTCAGCGCCCGCGCCTTCTTGGCGCCGGCTGGGGCGCGGGGTTGACGGCGGCGGGCCGCGGCGCGACTGCGGGCGCGCGCTGCGGCGCCGGCGCCGGAGCGGGTGACGTCCGTACCGCCGGCCGTGCGGGCGCCGCTCCCCGGTACGAGCGCTCGTACTCCTGCGCCAGATAGAGCTTCCAGCCCGTGATGCCCGTGG
>DASUKS010000184.1:0-17419 GCA_036278595.1 Dehalococcoidia bacterium | reverse complement strand
GACCTCGTCCGGCACCTTAAACACCCAGCCGCCCGGCTTCAGGTAGTAGTACTCGCCGTAGGCGCCGCTGAACTTGCTGATGCTCGCGCCCATGCGGCCGACCTTCTGGGGGCAGGCGGCGAACTCGCCGCGGTTGCACTGATAGCAGCGGTTGCCGGGGTAGAAGTAGGCGTAGGCGACGCGGTCGCCCTCCTTCAGCGGTCGGCCGAGCGAGTCGGTGGAGATGTTCGAGCCGAGGCGGTAGACGCGACCGGTCATCTCATGGCCGGCGACGCTGCCAGCCATGGCCATGAAGAGCGGCGAATCGCCCCGCCAGATGTGCAGGTCGGAGCCGCAGATGCCGCCCATGCTGACCTTGACGACAATGCCGTCCGGCTCGGGGGTGGGGACCTCGAACTCCTGAATTTCGTAGCCCTTGCCGGGCCCGAGGAAGACGGCAGCTTTCCCTGTTTCGGCCATGTGCGTGACCCTTTCGTGTTTGCTTGCGATGCGGATCCTGATCTTGCGGCGCGCGGCAGCTTCGGTCAACGCCGTGAGGATCCACCAAGGATGTTGCGCGCGCCTCGCGCGCGTCTCCGGGGTATATCTGGGAGCAGGGGGTGGTGTTACGCTCGTCTCGCTTGACCCCGGCAGCGATGCGTGCTTATTGTGATACCGCTCACGAGCAGTCGCGCTCGTCGCCTGTTCTGCCCTCCGGGGCTGAGGAAGCGCGCCGCCCTCGCGGCCGGCGCACCCGTCTATGACCTGGTTCCAGCGCCTGCTCGTCATCACCATCGCCGCGACGTTCGTGCTCGTCGTCATCGGCGGCACCGTCCGGGCGACGGATTCGGGCCTCGGCTGCCCCGATTGGCCGACCTGTCATGGCAGCCTGGTCCCCCGGCTCGAAGAGCACACGCTCATCGAATACTCGCACCGGACGGCGGCGACGGTCGTGGGCGTCCTGTTCCTCGGTGTCACCTTCTTCACCTTCAAGGACGAGCGGAAGAACAAGCTCGTGTTCTGGCTCGCGTTCACGGCGGGCCTCGTGCTCGCGTGGCAGATCATCCTCGGTGGGATCACGGTGAAGCGCGACCTGCCGGCTGGCATCGTCGCGTTACATCTTGGGACCGCGATGACATTTATCGGCGTCATGATCGTGGCGGCCGTGGTCTCGCTGATGCGATCGCGGGGTTCTCCCGCGCTGCAGGGGGCGCTGCGCAGTGGTTACACGCGGTTGGCCATCGTCACGGCGGGAGTGGCCTTCATCACGCTCGTGCTCGGCTCGTACATCAGCGGGACCGACGCGGCGCTGGCGTGCAGCGGCTGGCCGCTGTGCAACGGCAGCATTTTCCCCGGCGGCAGTAGCGCCGAAGGGCTGCACATGCTGCACCGGTTCGTCGCCGGGGGGCTCGGGATCCTGATCTTCGGACTGGCGTACCTGGGGTGGGAGGAGCGCCGCACCTCACCGTTGCTGGTCGCACTGCCGGTGTTCGCTGCCGTCGCGTACATCGCGCAGGCGCTCGTCGGCGCGGCGAACATCTGGACGACGCTGGCGGCGGGCGTGGTCGTCACGCACCTCTCGCTCGCGGCGCTCCTCTGGTGCACGCTGGTGGCGATATCGGCTCTGTCGTTCTACCTGCCGGTTCGCGTTCGTGAGCGTGAGGAAGCGGGCGCCGTGGAGCGCACGAAGGTGGCCGAATGGGCGCGCTAGACGTCCGCGTACAACCGACAACGACCGCAACGGCCTCGTGGCGGGAGACGGCGGCCGCCTACCTGGCGCTGACGAAGCCGGGGATCATCTCCCTCCTGCTCATCACCACCGTGCCGACGATGATCTTGGCGGAGCAGGGGATCCCGTCGCTCTGGCTCATCTTCGCGACGGTGCTCGGCGGCACGCTGGCCGCCGGCGGCGCCAACGCGATCAACTGCTACATCGACCGCGACATCGACCAGGTGATGCACCGCACGAGCAAGCGGCCGCTGCCGATGGGGAAGGTCGAACCGACGAGCGCGCTCGTCTTCGCGATCGTCATCGAGGTGCTGGCGTTCGTGCTGCTGCTGTTCGCGGCGAACCTGCTGGCCGCCGTCCTCGCCGTCTCGGCGACCGCCTTCTACGTCTTCATCTACACGATGTGGCTCAAGCGCTCGACGTCGCAGAACATCGTCATCGGTGGCGCGGCGGGCGCGGTGCCGCCGCTGGTCGCCTGGGCGGCGGTGACGGGCACCGTCGGCTGGCCGGCGGTCGTGCTCTTCGCCGTCGTGTTCTTCTGGACCCCGCCACACTTCTGGGCGCTCTCGATCAAGTACCGCGACGACTACGCGCGCGCGAACGTGCCGATGCTGCCCGTCGTGGCGACGCTTGCCGAGACGAAGAAGCAGATCTTCATCTACACCGCGCTGCTGCTGCCGGTGAGCCTGGCCCTCCTGCTGACCGGGAGCGTGAGCTGGGTCTACGGCATCGCCGCCCTCGCGCTCGGGACGATGTTCATCTACCGGGCGTGGAAGCTGCTGGGCGACGAGCGGCCGGGCGCCGCGATGGGCGTCTTCGGCTACTCCATCATCTACCTCACGCTGATCTTCCTCGCGGTAGGCGCCGACCAGTTGCTGCTGCGCTAGGCCGTCGGCACCATCCGGCCGTTCATCATCCGCCACATGTGCAGCGGGTGCTTGTCGCGGAGGATCGACTGCGCGCGGTTCTCGAGCATCGGGTCCGTCACGCTGACCTGCACGATCGCCGGCTCCGGAGGCACATCTTCGTAGGCGAGCTCGGCCGCCATGCTTATGTTCAGCGCCACTTCCCCGCCGATGACCGCGCCGATGACGGCGCAGGCCAGCATGCCGAGCAGGGCGCCGAGACCCGTGACGAGCCAGCGGTCGTGGCCGCTCGCGTCCCACATGGTCGAACCGAGGATGAGCGCAGTAATGCCGCCGGCGAAGAACCCGATGACGGCGCCGGTCACGAACCCGAAGATCGCGGTCCCCGCCACCTTACGCGCCATCCGCGCATCACGGGTCTCCGTGTCCGTGCGTGCGAGCGCGATGCGCACGGAGGGCCCGGCGAGCGTGATGTTCGCCGCGTCGAACCCGGCCCACTCGAGGGCGTTGAGGGCGTCCTCCGCGCGCTGAAGCGTCGGGAACTCCGCCTCGACGGTCTCTCCCATCCGATGCATGCCGGAGGGCTCGAAACGGTTCATCGCATTCATGCTATGTCTCCCTTCCCTCGTTACCGTAGACCTGCACCGGTTTCGCAGGCATCGCGAGCCGATGGAGCAGAGTCGCAGAAGCGCGAACACGCGCCGGACCGGGGCGGCGCGGAAGCGGCAACAACCACGGGCGCATGGCGATTTGTGGGATTTGTCACTAGCCCTTGACGCTATCCAGAACCGGCGGAATAATTCGCACGGCGTACGCCCGGGCGCTTCCGATGCACTCCTCAAGTGCGCGGTCGCGCGAGCGAAATACCGGCGCGCGCCGTGCGGCGGCGACCGGCGGTAGCGTTGGAGCGAGGAAGAGGAGAAGCCGTGAGCCGTCGGGCGATTTACCTGCGACGCGCACTGGTCGCAACACTCCTTCTCAGCACACTTCTCATCTTCTCGAGCTGCTCCAGCGTGATCGGCGGCGCCCAGAACACGCTCGCCCCCGCAGGCACGGTCGCAGACCGGCAGCGCAACCTGTTCCTGCTCGTTGTATGGCCGGCCACGGCGATCTTCATCCTCGTCGAAGGCTTGATTCTGCTGATCGTCTTCCGCTTCCGGCACAGGAGGGGCGATGACACGCTGCCGCGACAGGTGCACGGGAACCCGGGGCTCGAAGTGGCCTGGACGGTCGCACCGGCCATCCTGCTGGCGATCATCGCGGTGCCGACGCTCACCGGGATCGTGGTGTTGGGACGCGCAGCGAGCGCAGACGCGGTGAAGGTCCAGGTCACCGGTTCGCAGTGGATCTGGCAGTTCTCCTACCCCGACTACAAGGACGCGAGCGGGCAGCCCATCTCCGGCGACACGATCACGGACCCGAACGGCGAGTCCGTCCCGGTGATGTACATCCCGGTGAACAAGGAGATCGCGCTGGCGTTCGACTCGACCGACGTGATCCACAGCTTCTGGGTGCCGAAGCTCGCGGGGAAAACCGACGTCATTCCCAACCACCCGAACCACATGTGGATCAAGGCCACGGAGCTCAGCGACAACTTCGGGTTCTCCGGCCAGTGCGCCGAGTTCTGCGGGCAGGGCCACGCACAAATGCGCTTCCGCGTCATGGTGGTCTCGCAGGAGAAGTTCGACGAATGGGTGAAGTCGAAGGAGGGCCCGGCCGCAACGGCAACGCCTGCCACCTCGGCAACGGCGGCGGCCTCACCGACAGCCGCGGCCACCCCGGGCGCCGCAGCGACGACATCGGCGGTCGCGCCGGCGACGACCACCTCCGCCACGACCACCTCCGCCACGACCACATCCGCGACAGAGACATCGGCGACGCAGGCACCGGCGACGGAGGCGGCGACTACGCCGACGCCGTAACCACCGCGAGGAGCGACCAATGGCGGCGATAGCAGGACACGCGGGCATCGGAGAGGCGCACGAGCCGTACAGCGGGATCTGGAGTTGGATCTCGACGGTCGATCACAAGAAGATCGGCATCATGTACGGGGTGGCGGCGTTCTGCTTCTTCCTCCTCGGCGGGGTCGAAGCGCTGCTGGTGCGCATCCAGCTCGCGTCGCCGAACGAGAGCTTCCTGAGCCCGGACCAGTACAACGCAATCTTCACGATGCACGGCACGACGATGATCTTCCTCGTCGTGATGCCGCTAGGCGTCGCGTTCATGAACCTGCTGCTGCCGTTGATGATCGGCGCGCGGGACGTGGCCTTCCCCCGGCTGAACGCGTTCAGCTTCTGGGTCTTCCTCCTCGGCGGCATCTTCCTCAACATCAGCTTCTTCACCGGCGGGAACATCTTCAACGGGCACCTGGGCGCGCCGGACACGGGCTGGTACGGCTACGCGCCGCTCACCGAATCTGCGTTCTCGCGCGGCGACGGCGTCGACTACTGGATGCTCGGCATCCAGATCCTCGGCATCGCGTCGCTGGCCGGTGGGTTCAACTTCATCGTCACGATCCTGAACATGCGGGCGCCGGGGATGAGCCTCTTCCGGATGCCGGTGTTCGTGTGGATGTCGCTGGTGACATCGTTCCTGCTGATCTTCGCGATGCCTGTGCTGTCGGTGGCGCTCTTCCAGCTCACCTTCGACCGGCTGTTCAACGCGAACTTCTTCAACGTCTCGGCGGGCGGCCAGCCGCTGCTCTGGCAGCACATGTTCTGGATCTTCGGGCACCCGGAGGTGTACATCCTGATCCTTCCTGCAATGGGGATCGTGTCCGAGGTCTTACCGACGTTCTCGCGCAAGCCGCTCTTCGGCTATCCGTTCGTCGTCTTCTCCGGCATCGCGATCGGCTTCATGAGCTGGGGCGTGTGGGCACACCACATGTTCACCACCGGACTCGGTGCGGCCGCGAACTCGGCCTTTGGCATCTCGACGATCCTGATCTCGGTGCCGACCGGCGTGAAGATCTTCAACTGGCTGGCGACGATGTGGGGCGGCAAGCTGCAGATGAAGACGCCGTTGTACTTCGCGATCGGCTTCATCGCGATGTTCACCATCGGTGGACTGACGGGCGTCACGCACTCGGCGGTGCCGTCCGACTACCAGCAGAACGACACGTACTACATCGTCGCGCACTTCCACCAGGTGCTGTTCGGCGGCGCGCTGTTCGGCATCTTCGCCGGCATCTACTACTGGTTCCCGAAGTTCACCGGGAAGATGCTGAACGACACGCTCGGCAAGTGGAACTTCTGGGTGATGCTGATCGGCTTCAACCTGACGTTCCAGCCGATGATGGTGCTCGGCATTATGGGCATGCCGCGCCGCATCCAGACCTACCCGGACGGCATGGGCTGGGACTTCTGGAACGCGCTGGCGACGATCGGCGCCTTCATCATCGCGACGTCGGTGCTCATCTTCATCTGGAACGTGATCCACAGCCTGCGAAACGGCGAGGTCGCGGGGGCTGACCCGTGGGACGCGCGGACGCTCGAGTGGTCGATCCCGTCGCCGCCGCCGGAGCACAACTTCGACGTGATTCCCGTCGTGCACAGCCTCGACGACTGGTGGCACAAGAAGTACGTCGAGGACGCGCGCGGCAACCCGGTTCGAGTGCCGGCCGGCGCGGCGGTCGCGACCGGCAACGGGCATGAGGGCGGGCACGAGCACCACGCCATCCACATGCCGAACCCGTCGTTCTTCCCGCTCGTGGCGGCCATCGGCTTCCCGATCGTGGCGTTCGGGCTCATCTACAGCTACGCGATCATCCCCATCGGTGTGATCGTCTTCGTGACCGGCGCATTCGGTTGGGCGCTGGAACCGGCATCTGGCGATTAGGACGGGAGAGAGAACGTGGAGTACGCCGGACCAACGCATGAACTGCAGCCGATGGAGACGAGCACCGGTGTCGATAACCGGAAGCTGCTCATGTGGCTCTTCCTGGCGTCCGACTGCCTGTTCTTCGGCGCGCTGATCTCGACGTACCTGCTGTACCGCGACCGCAGCGTCGTCGGGCCCTTCCCGAAGGACCTCTACGACATCCCGTTCACGTCGGTGAGCTCGTTCATCCTGCTGATGAGCAGCGTGAGCATGGTGCTCGCGCTGGCGGCCATCCAGCGCGGCGACCTGCGCCGCATGCGCGTCTGGCTGGTCTGCACGGCCATGCTGGGCATCCTCTTCCTCTCCGGCCAGGCGTACGAGTTCACCGAGTTCTACAACAAGGGCCTCTCACTGCATCAGAACCTGTTCGGGTCGACGTTCTTCGTGCTGACCGGCTTCCACGGCGCGCACGTCACCGTCGGCGTCATCCTGCTGCTCTCGATCTGGGTGCGGTCGATGCAGGGGAAGGTGACGCAAAACGACACCCTGAGCGTCGAGTTGATGGGGTTGTACTGGCACTTCGTCGACATCGTCTGGATCATCATCTTTACGTTCGTGTATCTGCTGACGGGGAAGTAGAGGGCTGGCATGAAGGACTTCTTCGAGAACCCCGCGCTGCTTATCGGCGTGCCGATGCTGATCTTCGGCCTCGCCGGCGCGGGGCTGGTGCTGGCGGCGATGCTGCCGCAGCCGCAGACAGCAACGGGCGCGCTGGAGACGGGCCGCTTCGCCCCTCCCGGCGGCGAGGCGCACATGGGGCCGACGCCCGCCGAATACGTCAACATTGGCCTGCTGCTCGCGGCGATCACGGCGGTCGAGGTGGCGGTGTACTACGTCGACGCGCTCGCGGGCCTGCTCGTGCCGGTGCTGATCGTCCTGTCGCTCTCGAAGTTCCTGCTGGTCGTGCTGTGGTTCATGCATCTGAGGTTCGATAACCGGCTGTTCTCGACGTTCTTCACCGGCGGGCTCCTGCTGGCGCTCGCGGTGTTCATCGTCGTGCTGGCGACGCTGAAGGGCTCGATCACCTGAGCCGGTCCATGCGGGGGATAGGCGCCCCCGCGCAAGCTCCATAGAATGCCGCGATAGCGGCCCCGCCACCGAGGCGGGAAGGCGACCCTGGCGATGCTACCCCTGCCCCTCCTCCATACCTACACGAACACGAGCGCCTGGTGGCACTGGCACCTGCATCCGGAGGTGCACCTGTTCTGCATCTTCCTCGAGGTCGGCTACCTGTACGCGGTGACGCAACTGCCGGGCATGGTGCCCGACGTCGGGCGCGTGAAGCGCCGGCAGGTGATTTGCTACTCGCTCGGCGTGTTCACCATCTGGCTCGCAGCCGCCTCGCCGCTACACGACGTGAGCGAGAGCTTCCTGCTGAGCGCGCACATGCTCGAGCACTCGATCTACACGCTGATCTCGGCGCCGCTGCTGCTGGCGGGGATCCCTTCGTGGCTCTGGCAGATCCCGCTGCGCTGGCGGGGCGTGCTGCCGGTCGCGCGGGTGATCGTGCACCCGCTGAGCGCGCTCTTCATCGTCAACATGTCGCTGGTGATCCTGCACCTGCCGTGGTTCATGGACTTCGCGCTCTATCACCACCCGTGGCACTTCTTCTTCCACGTCATCCTCGTCATCACGGCGATGATCATGTGGTGGCCGGTGCTGAGCACGGTGCCGGAGCTGCCGAGAGCGTCGTACCCCGCGCAGATGGCGTACCTGTTCGTGCAGTCGCTGATCCCCACGGTGGTCGCCTCGTTCATCACGTTCTCGGACAGCACCGTGTACCCGTTCTACGCCACCGTGCCGCGCCTGTGGGGGCTGAGCCCGCTGGCGGACCAGCAGCTTGGCGGCGGCATCATGAAGACGCTGGGTGCGCTGATCATCTGGTGGTTCATCGGGCTGGCGTTCTTCCGCTGGTACCGGCAGTCGCAGGCGGAAGAGAGGGGCCTGCGCTGGTCCGAGGTGCAGGGTGAGCTGGCGGAGATGGGGCTGGGCTCGCCGGCCCGACGGCGCGAGCAGCGGTAGGCTTCGGCACAGACCTGCGTTAGCACGAGCACTCGCAGATGGAAGCTGGGGGGTGGTGGGGAAGCCGCTGCGGTCCGCTACACGCGTTCACTGGACGACGGGTGCATCCTTCAGGGCGGGTGGGATCGCGTCACCGGGGAGCAGCTCGAACGTCAACTCGTCGTTGCGGTTGGTCAGCGGGTGGCCGGGACCGCTTGACCGCCACTCCTCACGCAGCAGAGCGGACGTGCGCGCATCGAAGAAGACGACGGTCGCGCCCTCAGAGCCGCGGAACGTGACAGCGTACGCCGTTGATCCGCGGACGCTCGTCCGCCGCGCGGTGGCATCTGGCGTGCCCCAGTCGGGGTCAGGCAGCTTGATGTTCTCGGTCAGCGTCTGCACGAACTGCGGGATCGAGACCGTCGGGAGTTGCGGAGTTTGGCCGCGCTCGATCGGCCGCGTTGGAGTTCCCGGCGCGACCGGATACTGCAGCCCAGAGTCCTTGACGCGGCCATGCGCGTCGTAGTCGATCGCGCCAACCCACGCGAGCTCACCTGCGCCGCCGAATGCGTACCACTCCTCGCGGCTTTCTCCGGGCACCTGTCCGGTGAAGTCGTACTGCCGCGTGAGCGTGTGCATGGTGGTGTTCGGGCGGATCTCGGCGGCGAATTCTCGGATCGAGGCCTGACCGCGCGCGATCACGGAGGCGGACGGGACGGACGCGGAGTGCCGGCCAAGGAGGGCGCCAGCGGTGATGGCGGCGCCGAGGGACAGCGCGAGCGCAAGGAACATGAGTCGATTCAACGTGGCCTCCGGTGATCCTTCGAGCCTGAGCCGACGGACGGGGCGAGCGTAGGCGAAGGCGGCGCCGGGGTCAATCGCGGCGCATGGGTGGCGATGCGCGTTAGCGATCGCGCGACTCGTCGACGACCTTCGCGGAGTCGTCGCCGAGGAGGTAGCGGGCGCCCTGGCCGAGGCGGCTGGCGCGGTCCTGCGGGTTGAAGAGGCTGCACCGTTCGAGCGAGAGGCAGCCGCAGCCGATGCAGGAGGTCAGCTGATCGCGCAGACGTTCCAGCACATGAATGCGCTCGTCGAGCGCGGTGCGCCAGCGGCGGGAGAGGCGCTCCCAGTCGGCGGCGGTCGGGTCGCGTTGGCCGGGGAGCGCGGCGAAGGCCTCGGCGACGGTCGCGAGCGGCACGCCCATCGTCTGCGCGGCGCGGATGACGGCGACGCGCCGCAGCGTGCTTCGCCGGTAGCGGCGCTGATTCCCGGAGGTGCGGTCTGCGGCGATGAGCCCGACCGATTCGTAGTAGCGGAGCGCGGATGGGGCGACGCCGCTGCGCCCGGACAGCTCGGAGATGGTGAGGCGATCGGGCATGGTCATGTTCGCGTCCTCTTCCTGTCCGGCGCCCGCCGCCGTGCCGGTTCGCCAGCCGTCCGACGGCGGCGCGCAGGTGGGAGCCCACCTATCTGAGCCGCCGCGCGCCGGTTCGCGGGCGTTCTCCACGCGGGCGGGCACGTAGGCCCGCCCCTACCGCCCATCTACCGGGTCGCGGCCGCACCGATGTGCCGAAATTTTTCTTCCGGCAGGGTTGACTTCAAGTTTACTTGAAGTTCTAGGCTTGCCGCATGACGACTGAACAGAGGCTTCCACCATCCCCGAAGCCGGACCGCGCGCGGGCGCAGAGCGGGTATGACGACCTGCGCCGGCTGATGAGCATCATGACCGGCGACGAGAAGCATTCGGCGAGCGCGACCTCGACGCTCGACGTGCTCTGGGTGCTGTACGACCGCGTACTGCGCATCGACCCGGCCGAGCCGGACGACGACGCGCGCGACCGATTTCTCCTGTCGAAAGGTCACGGGCCGATGGCCTACTACGCCGTACTTGCGGCGAAGGGATTCATCGACGAGACGGCGCTGGCGACGTGGGCACGCTATGACTCGATCCTGGGGCTGCACCCGGACCGGAACCTGATCCCCGGCGTCGAGATCTCGAGCGGCTCGCTGGGGCACGGGCTGCCGCTCGCCGTCGGCCGGACGCTCTCGCTGCGGGCCCGCGGGCTGGCGGGGCCACGCGTGTACTGCCTCGTCGGCGACGCTGAACTGGACGAGGGGAGCAACCACGAGGCGATCGTCGTCGCGGCGCGGATGGGACTCGAAGCGCTGACCGTGATCGTGATCGACAACCAGTCGTCGTCGCTGCGCTGGCCGGGTGGCATCGAGCAGCGGTTCTCGCTCGAAGGCTGGTCGGCGATGACCGTTGACGGCCGCGACCACGCGGCCATCGAAGCGGCGCTGACGGCGCCGGCGGCCGGCGCGCCGCGGGCGGTCGTCGCAGTGGTGGAGCCAAAGGCATGAACGTGAATTCGATGCGCGACCGGTTCGCGATGGTGGCATCGCAACTGCTGGACGAGGACGAGCGCGTGGCAGTGGTGCTCGCGGATATCTCGACGGACCGCTTCCGGGCGACGGGCGCGCCGGCGCGGCATCCGGCGCGCGTGATCAACGTCGGCATCCGCGAGCAGCTCCTGGTCAACGTTGCGGCGGGCATGGCACTCGAGGGCATGCGCCCGATCGCGCACACGTTCGCGTCGTTCCTTGTGGAGCGGGCGTTCGAGCAGGTGAAGCTGGGCTTCTCGCACCAGGGCGTCGGCGGTGTGCTGGTGAGCGCCGGCGCCTCGTACGATGAGGCCGCGTATGGCCGGACGCATGGCGCGCCGGAGGACGTGGCGCTCGTAGGCGCGCTTCCCGGCTGGCGCATCCATGTGCCGGGGCACGCCGACGAGGTCGAGGACCTGCTGCGGGACGCGGTGCAGTCGCACGATCCGGTGTACATCCGGCTCTCCGAGCGCGGGAACACCCGGCCGTACGCGGCCGCGCGCCGCGGGCTGGCGATGCTGCGCGCGGGGGGCGCCGGGTCCCCGACGATCATCGCCGTCGGGCCAACGGCGGATGCGGCGATCGAGGCGACGGCCGGCATCGACGCGACGGTGCTGTACGCCGCCACGGTGCGCCCCTTCGACGCCGAGGGGCTGCGGGCGGCTGTCCGCGGGAGCGAGATTGTGCTCATCGAGCCGTACCTGCAGGGCACATCGGCGGCCGAGGTCACGGCGGCGCTCAGCGACCGGCCGATACGGCTGCTGTCGATCGGCGTGCCGCGTGCCGAGGACCGGCACTACGGGCGCGCGGCCAGGCATGATGCCGCGAACGGCCTCGACGCCGCCGGGCTTCGGGCGCGGATCAGCGCGTGGCTCGGCGCGGGCATATCGGCGGCCGCGGTGTAGCGAGCCATGGCCCGCGAGCTCGGGCGAAGACCTAAACCCCCAACCCCGTCCCGAGAGGGAAGGGGGCGCGTCTCGACGGCGCGCGGTGCCGGTCGCGGAGACGGACTCGGGCGCGAACAGCAGGACGCCCGCCGTGGTGGCGGGCGTCGCTGTGTGCGGTTCGTGTGCCGGGCGCTACTGGACGACGAGCGTGCCAGTCATCTGCGTCGGGTGAGCGTCGCAGTGGAAGAAGTAGCTCCCGGGCGCGGTTGGAACCGTGAACGTCACGGTCTCCACCGTGCTCTTGCCGAGCTTCGTCTTTGCGAGCGAGGGTGACTTGGCGTCCGGGCCGTTGAAGAAGTCGATGTTGTGAATGATGTCGCTCTTGTTGTCGTACACCACGGTGACCTGCTCGCCGGCCTTCGCCGTCAACTGCTTCCTGTCGTACTCGATGTCGGTCGGCGTCGTGATGTCGAGGCGCGTGCCGACCACGGTCACCTGCGGCACCGGAGCGCTCGAGGTCTGGCTCGCGACCGGCGTCTTCTCGCTGGTGGCGGTTACCTCGTAGCGGCCGTTCGAGCCGGCATAGATGCCGCCGACGAGTAACAAGACCGCCACGGCGACGACGACGGTCGCGACCTGCCATCTCTGGATGACCTGCGCGCTGGCGATGAACGCGCCCACGGCAAGGATGCCGATCGCGACGATCGCGGCGATCGCGGTCGCGGCGTGCGGACTCGCCGAGAGGTAGATGCGCGACATCACGTAGATGATGAGCAGGCCGAACAGGAAGACACCGGCCGGCACGACGAGCGCAAACGAGACGCGCTCGAACCCGGGAGTGGTCTCCGGCTCGGCCTCGCCGACGGCCTCCAGTTGCGTGATCTGGAGTGTGCCCTGCACCGTCTCGTCGTTGTAGGCGCGAAGAATCGCCTCGACGTTCGGCGGGGTGAGCGAGTAGTCGACGAGCGTGTTGTTGTCGCGCCAGCGGGTCTCCACCTGGAGGACGGTATTGCCCGCCTCGTTCGTGGAGCGGGCGATCGTCAGGCTGCGGAAGCCGGCGCGCTGCCGCGCGACGTTGCGGTGCGTCTCAAGATCGCGGATCAGACCGACGCTCGGGGCCCCGGAGATCTCAACGACGACTCTCTGTACCTGCTCCATGGACGCCCCTCTTGCGAACGATCCGCAGCCACCTCAACCGGTGGTTTCGTATCTGAAACCAGCGAATGGTACCCGCTCGTGCCGTTTGGCACAAAAGGCGGCCGAGGGGCTACCGCGCGGCCGTCGAGGTGGGCGTCGGGGCAGCGGCGGGCGTGCCCGACGCGCTGCCAGGGAGGACGCGCTGGAGCGCCTGCCCGACCTCCCGGGCCGTCGCCACGCCCTCGAACTTGGCCGCGATTTTACCGTGAGTGTCGATGACGAAGATCCAGGGCTCGGACTGCAGGCCCCACTCGCGCGTGACCGGCATCGCGTTCTCCACGCCCGTCTGACGCAGCACGTTGAGGTCGTACGGCTCGACGTGGATGAAGGTGGCCTGGCCTGCGAACTGCTTCGACAGCGGGTCCATCACCGTGTCCATGATCGGGGCGCAGAGCCGGGACGTACAGAACGCGGGCGTCGCGAAGGCGACGACGATCGGCTTCCCGGCCGTCAGCGCGTCGGCGATGGTCACCTGGTGCATGGCGGTGCGTGGCGGGTACGACGAGTCGATCTGGCTGATGTCGCTCACGTTCGCGGCGATGATCTGGCGGCTCGGCGGCGCCGGGTCGCCGATCTCCGGCTCGCTGGTCTTGTCGCGGACGGTGAAGATGAAGGGCACGGACGTCGTCTTGCCGTCCTGCGTGACGTCGAGGAAGACGCCCCAGTTCCCCGGCTCGCTGAACGTGGTGTTGACGATGTACACGCCGTCGTTGCCCACCACCTCGGTCTTATTGTCGTCGTCCTCGTTCACGAACGAGAGCTGCACCGGCTCGTAGGTCGCGTCGCCCTGGCCCTTGAGCAGCGGCTTGTCGCCATTGCGATCGTAGAAGCGCGCGTGGACCTTCGCGTTCTCGATGGTGCGGCTGTTCTCGTCGCTCAGGCCGATGATCACCCGGTTAGGCCCGACCGCGAGGCCGGTGTTCCGAATATCGGGGCAAATCTTGCATTCGCCGAGCGTCTGCACCTTCGGGAAGCCGGCGCTATCCGCCGACGACGATCCGCCACACGAAGCGGCGAGCACGCCCGCGGCAGCGAGACAGGCGATGGCGAGCAGGACGTGCCAGGGACGGACGCGGATCATCGGTCGGGGTGGACGCTGCGCGCGGTGCCGAAGTAGAAGACGACGACCGCGAGCCCTGTGAGCACGGCGAAGTCCAGCGGCAGACCGAAGTAGCCGTGCGCGCTATCGGCGTAGAGCGCCAGATGCATCATGTCGACGCCGTACGAGAGCGGGTTCACACGCCCGAGCACGTTCAGCCAGATCGGCAGGTCGGTCAGCGGGAAGAAGGCGCCGGAGAAGAACAGGAACGGGAAAAGGACCAGGTTCATCACCAGGTGGAATCCCTGCATGCTGCTGATCCTCGAGGCGAGCAACTGCCCCAGGCCCGAGAGAAACAGGTTCAGCACGACAATCGCGAAGAAGGCGATCAGCACGCTCTGGACTACCCCGTACTGCCAGTGGAACCTGATCGCCGGGATGGCGGCGGCGACGGCAAGCACGAGCAACGCCTGCGCCGCGCCGATGATGACCGCGCTCAGCGTCTTGCCGAGCAGGACGACGCGCGGGGAGTGCGGCGACGCGAGCAGCACCTTGAGGATGCCCGAGTCGCGGTCCTGGTAGTACGACGCGCTCGAGAACGTGGACGAGAAGACGGCGGTCATGGCGATCATGCCGGGCGTCAGGAAGGTCACGTAGTCCGGGATGTTCTTCGGGTCGAGGCCGTCGTTGACGCCTGTGCCGAGAATGGCGAGGAGCATCAGCGGGAGCGCGACCGACGAGTAGAGCTGCGACCGCGAGCGGAAGAACGCGCGGAGGTCGCGCCGCACGAGCGCGCCGATGGCCATCAGGCTGCTCATGCTTCCTCCTCCGCCTCGGCGTCGCTCACGGCGGGCGTGATGCCGCGGCCGACGAGCTGGAAGTAGACGTCTTCGAGCGTCGAGTGCTCGATGCGGACGCCGCGCACGCGGTCGCCAGACTGCTGGAACAGGCGCGCGAGGAACGGGCTCGCGTCGTCCACCGTCACGTGCGTCGTCTGGCCGGCGATGCGGACGTGTCCTACGCCCGGCCACGTCTCGATGATCGCCGCCTCGGCGGTGGGGTCGCTGTCCCAGTCGATGCGGACCGACTCGTCTCGCAGCTCGCGCTTGAGGTCGGCGGGTGTGCCCTGCGCGACCGGATGGCCGTGGTCGATAAGCGCGACTTCGTCGCAGTAGCGCTCGGCCTCGTGGACGTCGTTGGTCGCGAGCAGAAGCGTACGGCCCTCCGCGTTGGCTTCGAGCAGGTGCTCCCAGAGGCGAAGGCGCGAGTCGGGGTCGAGCGCGAGCGTCGGCTCATCGAGCAGCAGGACCTCCGGCCCGGTGAGGAGCGCGCGCGCCAGCTCGAGCCGGCGCTTCATGCCGCCGGAGAGCGAGGCGGTGGGCGAGCTCATGCGGTCGGCGAGACTCACGCGCTCAAGCAGGACGCGCGTGGCGGCGTCGGCATCGCGGCGCTTGAGGCCGAACATGCGCGCCTGCAGGTCCATCGTCTCGGCGACCGTCATCACGGCATCGAGCGAGGGCTCCTGGAAGACGACGCCGACGCGGCGGCGCAGCGCATGCGAGAGCGGCTCGCCCAGGATGCGGACAGCGCCTGCTTCGGCGATGCGCCGGCCGACGAGGATCGAGAGCAGCGTGCTCTTGCCGGAGCCGTTGGGGCCGAGGAGGCCGAAGATGCGGCCGCGCGGGATCGTGAGCGAGAGGCTATCGAGCGCGAGACGCTCGCCGTAATGGTAGACCAGGTCGCTGGCCTCGATGGCGGGCGTGGCCGTCAGGGATGCGACGCTGGGGGCGGTCCCGGGGGCGGTAACGATATTCAAGGTGCCTTGCGTCGAATTCAGACTGCACTCAGCTTAGCAATCTCGTTATGCCAGTGAAACGCGATGCCGGCCGGCGCGGGGGTATTGACGCAACAGCAGCGTACCGCGGCACGCGCGGCAGATTGGAGAAGCAACACGAAGGCCCGGCGACTTGCCGGGCCCTCGTTGCTTCTCAGCGACGTATGCTTAGGGCGCGACTTCGTCGACGCGAGCACGCGCGCCGGGCTTGTCCTTGTACCAGAGGGCGTTGATCTCGGTGAAGACCTTCTTGTCGCCGGGCACGTCGTCCTCGGCGAAGATCGCGGTGACCGGGCAGGCCGGCTCGCAGGCGCCGCAGTCGATGCACTCGTCCGGGTCGATGTACAGCATCTTGTCTTCGTCGCCCTCGTCGTGGATGCAGTCCACAGGGCAGACGTCGACGCAAGAGCGGTCCTTGGTACCAATGCAGGGGTCAGTGATGACGTACGTCATGTGCGGAGCGGCCTCCTCGTCGCCTCAATCGTGAATGACAGCGCAATTGTAGGATGGGCGCCGGACAAGAGGAAGCAGGTTTGCACAGTGTTTGCTTCGTTAATAAGGAAGTTTGGGCGATCCGTCACAAAGCCGCCGGCGTAGACCTCTCGGGCCAACCCCGCTCGCGAGGCTCCAGACGGACCATCGGTACACGCACGGACAGCGGCGCTGCCGCGTGAAAGGAGACCAGGATGCTCGAGGTAGGAGAGGAAGCGCCGGGATTCGCGCTCGAGGATGAGAACGGCAACAGCGTGCGACTCGCGGACTTCCGCGGCAAGTCGGCCGTGGTGCTGATGTTCTATCCCGCCGATGAGACCCCCGGCTGCACGAAGCAGCTCTGCGCGGCGCGTGACGACTACGACCGCTACCAGCAGGCGGGCATCGAGGTCTTCGGCGTGAACCCGGGCAGCGCGAAGGCGCACAAGAAGTTCGTCGAGAAGCACGGACTGCGGACGCCGCTGCTCTTGGACCGCGGGTCGAACGTATCGAAAGCGTACGGGGCGCTCTATCCCATCCCACTCATGAACGTCGTCAACCGCACCGTGGTCGGCATCGACCGCGAAGGCAGGGTGCGGTTCTATGAGCGCGGGATGCCCTCAACGGACAAGATCCTCGGGGCGATGGGGGCGGCTGTCGTCTAGCGGGGCAGGTCGATTGGTGACTGGTCACTGGTACGCGCTACCGGAACCTCGCACACGCACATGGACGTCGAATGCCTGCCCGTCGCTATGCTGCAGGCATGGACATCGACGAGCTGGAGCGCGATGCGGATCAGCGACCGCTCACGCCGCAGGAGGTGACGGGGCTCGACGCGATGGTGCGCCAGACCCCGGACGCCGCAGCGCGGCATCGCGCGGTGCTGCTGCTGGCGCGCACCCACACGACTGACGCCGAACACGCGTTGCACGCGCTGCTCGAGCGCGGCGCCGATCCGGCGGTCGCCGTGCCCGCGCTGGAGACGCTGTGCGTCCGCTGGGGGCTCACGGAGCGCTACGCAGGCATGCTGCGGCACTTCGTGCGCGGGGTGCGATGGGACACCGAGCACGGGGGCGACGTGCGGCGCGCGGCGATCGCGATCGCGGGCGAGCACCTGGCGTCGCACAGCGACACCGAGCTCATGTTCGACCTCAT
>DASUKS010000183.1:0-4270 GCA_036278595.1 Dehalococcoidia bacterium | reverse complement strand
TCGAGCCGTCATCCTGGTATCCGAATGCGCTGAGGGGCGTCCCGGTACCGCACGTCGCCGGCGTCGCATATTCCGTCGTCACGGCGTGCGGTCGCGGCTGCCCGGGCGCCGGGTAGCACAGCGTCAGGTCATTGCTGCCCTCCTGCTTGTGGGTCAGGTCCCCGATCACCTCGTAATCGTACGACGCGGAGGACCCGTCCGCACCGCTGCACACCCCCGACCGCAGCCCATACCTCGCGCGGGCAGATCGCTCCGTTACAATGCCCGCGATGGATTCGAATCAGATTCGCGACAGCTTCATTCGTTTCTACGAGGATCGCGGCCATCTGCGCATCCCCAGCGCCTCCCTCGTCCCCCACGGCGACCCCACGCTGCTCTTCACCAGCGCCGGCATGGTGCCCTTCAAGCCCTACTTCATGGGGCTCGCCGCGCCCCCCGCGCCCCGCCTCACCACCGTCCAGAAGGTCTTCCGCACCACCGACATCGACGAGGTGGGCGACTACAACCACCTGACCTTCTTCGAGATGCTGGGGAACTTCAGCATCGGCGACTACTTTAAAGAGGAAGCGATCCACTGGGCCTGGGAGCTCCTCACCACCGTCTTCAAGCTCGATGGCGACCGCCTCTGGGTCTCGATCTTCCTTGACGACGACGAGGCGCACGGCATCTGGCGCTCCATCGGCCTCCCGGAAGCGCGCATCAACCGATACGACAGCGCGCACAACTACTGGCCCCCCGGCGACTGGGACGGCATCGGGCCGTGCGGGCCGAACAGCGAGATCTTCGTCGACCGCGGGCTCCAGCCCGACTGCGACTACTGCCGGCGCGGCGAGTGCAAGCCCAACCTCGAGCCCGACTGCGGGCGCTTCAACGAGGTCTGGAACCTCGTCTTCATGACCCTCTACCAGGACGAGCACGGCAACCGCACGCCCCTGCCCAAGAAGAACATCGATACCGGCTCCGGGCTCGAGCGCGTCGCCTGCGTCCTCCAGGGCAAGGACACCGTCTACGAGACCGACATCTTCCGCCCCATCATCGCGCGGGTCGAACAGGTCGCCGGCGTCCGCTACGGCCTCGAGGACGAGGCCGTCAACCGCGCCGTCCGCGTCGTCGCCGAGCACACGCGCGCCGCCACCTTCCTCATCACCGATGGCGTCATGCCCTCGAACGAAGGCCGCGGCTACGTGCTGCGCCGCATCCTCCGCCGCGCCGTCTACTTCCTGACGCAGCTGACGAGCGCGGAGCGGGGAGCGCGCGGCGGTGACGAAGCGACGATGCTCGACCGCATCGCCGGCGCCGTCATCGAGAAGATGTCCTACGCCTACCCCGACCTGCTCGAGCGCGGCGACTTCGTCCGCCGCCTGCTTGCGGCCGAAGAGGCGAAGTTCCGCGAGACCCTCGAGCGCGGCCGCGTGCATCTCGTCGCGGTCCTCACCGGCGCGACCGCGCGCGGCCTGCAGCAGCTCTCCGGCGCCGATGCCTTCCGCCTCTACGACACCTTCGGCTACCCGCTCGAGCTCACGCAGGAGATCGCGCGCGAGTACGGCTACGACGTCGACCTCGAAGGCTTCGAGCGCGAGCTCGCGGCCCAGCGCGAGCGCGGACGCGCCGCCGCCAAGTTCGAGTACGAGGCCGCCCGCGTCGAGGCCTACACCGACCTGAAGGAAGTGCGCACCCGCTTCGTCGGCTACGACCGCACGCACGGCGAGTCGCGCGTCTCCGCGATCATCGGCGCGCAGGGCGTGCAGGAGCGCGCGATCGAGGGCGAACCCGTCGAGATCGTGCTCGCCCAGACGCCCTTCTACGCCGAGGGCGGCGGCCAGGCCGGCGACACCGGCGAGATCATCGGCCCGCAGGCGCGCATCGTCGTCGAAGACACGCAGTCGCCCGCCGAGGGCCTCATCGTGCATCGCGGCCACGTCGCCAGCGGCACCATCGCCGTCGGCGACGCCGTCACCGCGCGCGTCGACCCCGCCGCCCGCCACGCGTCGATGCGCAACCACACGGCCACGCACCTCCTGCATGCCGCCCTGCGCGAGGTGCTCGGCACGCACGTCCGCCAGGCCGGCTCGCTCGTCGCGCCCGACCGCCTGCGCTTCGACTTCACCCACATCGAGGCGACGAAGCCCGAAGAGCTCGCCGCGGTGCAGCGCCTCGTGAACGAAAAGATCCGCGACGACATCGAGGTCCACCCCCACGAGGAGTCCTACGACGACGCGATCGCCGGCGGCGCCATGGCGCTCTTCGGCGAGAAGTACCGGGCGCAGGTGCGGGTGGTCGACATTTGCGGCCACGGCGCGCTCACGGGCGACAGCAGACAGCAGACAACAGACAACAGAGACGCCGCAGCCGCGCCCCCAACGACCACCGACCACCGACCATCGACCAACGAGACCTGTTTCAGCCGCGAGCTCTGCGGCGGCACCCACGTCCACCGCACCGGCGAGATCGGCGCCTTCGTCATCGAGTCGGAGGGCAGCGTCGGCTCCGGCGTCCGTCGCATCGAAGCCCGCACCGGCGCCCTCGCCGATGCCTGGGTGCTCGACCAGCAGGCGCTCGTCCGGCGCCTCGCGTCGATCGTCGGCGCCGCCCCGGCCGAGGTCGAGGCGCGCGTCGCATCGATGCGCACCGAGCTCGAAGCCGAACGCCGCCGCGCGCAGCAGCTCGAGCGCCAGGCCGGCCGCGCCGAAGTCGACCAGCTCCTCGCCGCCGCCGAGCAGATCCCGATCGGCAGCGCCGAAGGTGCGTCCACCGGCGGCCGTCCGCAGTCCTCGCGCGAGGGCGCCGCAGCCGCTGCCTCGTCCGCGCCCGGCGCCCAGCCGCCGACGCCGCAGTCCACCGCCGCGGCCGCCACGCCGGCGACCGCATCGCTGCTCGTCGCGCGCGTCTCCGCCGACAGCGTCGACGCCATGCGCGAGATGGTGGACCTCCTGCGCGAGCGGCTCCCCGGCAGCGCCGTCGTCGTGCTCGGCGCCGTCATCGGCGACAAGCCGGCGTTCCTCGCCGCCGTCTCGCCCGACCTCACGAAGCGCGTGCACGCCGGCAACCTCGTGAAGCAGGTCGCCGCGATCACCGGCGGCGGCGGCGGCGGCCGCCCCGAGATGGCCCAGGCCGGCGGCCGCCACCCCGCGCAGCTCGAAGAAGCCCTGCGCGCCGCCCGCGCGCTCGCGCGCGAGTGGTTGGCCGGCTAGGACGACCCCATTGCCTCGGCGAATAGCGCGAGGACCTTCGCGGACGGGTAAGTGGAGAGGGATGCGATATTGTTCGCCAATTCGATCGGGAAGAGCCCGCCCTCGTACCGAGCACTCAGCAGACCAGGTAGCGTAGCGAAGATCCTCGGCGCGCCAATGAGATCAGCGACCACTGGGTCCTGCTTGTATAACCCAGTCGGAATGCTCAGCACCGCGTGATGCCGAGCCGTGAGTCTTGTAAATACCTTCGCCCCGTAATTCGTATCGATCCCGTACGGAGCACCAGCTGGCGGACGGTGTTGCACTTCTTCACGTATGTAATTGTGCGACGGTATAAAGACCGTGCCAACCGGCGCGCTGGCAGCAATGACGTCGAGATGATCGCAGAATGCGCCGGTCTTCTCTTGCCCTACGATAGAAACCGGGACTCCATTCTCGTTCGCGTACGCGAGGAAACGGCGGATTGGATTTACGAGCTTCGAGTATTGCGCGCGAATTGACAACGGGCCGTCTTTCAAGAATAGGCACGTTGCGAGCACGCTTCGGTTGTTCGTCCAGAAGTATCTAATCGCTGTGAACAACAGTAGAGTCTCGTGGACCAGCATATATGACGACGCGATCGTGTCCGGCGCGGCCTCGTCCGCCATCTCCAGGTGGAAGCCAAGCATGTCCGTCAGATAGATCACTTGCTTACATTCGGGGCATTGACCCTCGCTAGCGTCGTACGGCAGTGTCGCATGCGGTGACTCACAGTGTGGGCATTGGAATTCTGCGAGGGCCTTGGCATGCCCGTCCCATTGTTCGTACGCAATCCATTTCAGCGTGGTGAGAACTTCGCCTTCAAGATCTGGATCCGAAATCGATTCGAATATGATTCGCCGCACCGCATCGTACAACCGCATGCCAGGGACCCTCACGTGCCGCATCGGTAATGCGGTGGCGTGGTAGACCGCGGCATTCTGCATGAGTCCCTTCACAGCAAGCGGGTGCGGACTCAGCGGGTCGATAGCAGACAAAGCTGCCCGGTCGATACGCAGCAAGGCAGTCTTGATGAATGCGATGGCCTTGTTCGGAGGGGC
>DASUKS010000182.1:0-3701 GCA_036278595.1 Dehalococcoidia bacterium | reverse complement strand
GTGAACCGCGAGCTTGGCATCCGCCAGGCATCGGTCGATGCCGCCCGGGAGATCGGCGCGCGGCTGCTCCGCGCCGGAGTCCAGACAATCGTCTTCGCGCCATCGCGCGTACGCGTCGAGTTGCTGCTGCGCTATCTGCGCGACGAACTGAATCAGCGGCCGGGGGCACCCGCGCAGGTCGAGGGCTATCGCAGCGGCTACCTTCCGAACGAGCGGCGGGCGATCGAGCGCGGGCTGCGCGAGGGCACCGTGCGCGGCGTCGTCGCGACGAACGCGCTCGAGCTCGGCGTGGACATCGGTGGGCTCGACGCGGCCGTGCTCACCGGCTATCCGGGCAGTCTCGCCAGCGCGTGGCAGCAGATGGGCCGCGCCGGCCGGCGGCAGGAGCTCGCGCTGGCGGTGCTGGTCGCGTCGTCCTCACCGCTGAACCAGTACGTGGCATCGCATCCGGAGTACCTGTTCGATACATCGCCCGAAGCAGGGCTCGTCGACCCCGACAACCTGCTCGTGCGCGTGAGCCACCTGAAGTGCGCGGCGTTCGAGGTGCCGGTCGAGGAGGACGAGGCGCCGGACGGGCCCTGTGGCTTCGGCCGGGACGCCGGTGAGCTGCTGGACGTGCTTTCGTCCGAGGACGTGCTGGTGAAGGCGGGCGGGCGCTACCACTGGATGGCCGAGGTCTTCCCCGCCGAGGGCGTCAGCCTGCGGTCGGCCGCGATCGACAATTTCGTCGTCATCGAGCAGGAACCGAAGGCCCGTGTGATCGGCGAGGTGGACCGGCCGGCCGCGCCGCTGCTCATCCATGCGGAAGCGATCTACATGCACGGCGGCGCCCAGTACCACGTCGACCGGCTCGACTGGCACGAGAAGAAGGCCTACGTGCGGCGGGTCGATGTCGACTACTACACAGACGCGAACCTCGCGGTCGACCTGGAGGTGCTGGAGCCGTTCGAGGACGCGCCGGCGAAGGGCTGCGACGTGGCGCACGGCGAAGTCGCGGTGCGGGACGTCGCGACGATCTTCAAGAAGATCAAGCTCGAGACGAACGAGAACGTCGGCTGGGGCCGGATCAGCATCCCGGAGGAGAGCCGCCACACGACCTCGTACTGGTTCGCGCTTGGCGACGACGCAGTCGAGGGCCTGTCCCGGGGTGAGCTGCAGGACGGGCTCTGGGGGATGGCGCACCTGCTGCGGCATCTGGCGCCCATCTTCCTGATGTGCGACCCGCGCGACCTGCAGGCCGTCGCGCAGATCCGCTCGCCGTTCACGGAACGCCCGACGCTGTTCCTGTACGAGAACCAGCCGGGCGGCGTCGGCATGGCGCGGAGGCTGTTCGAGATCCACTCGCGGCTGATGTCCGCCGCGCGCGAGGTCGTCGTCGGGTGCGGCTGCACGGGCGGCTGCCCGGGCTGCGTGGGGCCGACGATCGGTGAGCATCCGGCGAACAAGCGGGCGGCGCTGACGCTCCTGCGCCGCCTTTCCGCCTGAGCCGTGGCTTCCGGTGCCTCCACGGCGGACCGGATCGGCTGGCAACGTTCGGTCGTCGCCGCACACACGCCGCCGCCGGAGCAGCGGCTCGCGCCGCCGGCCGAACTGCCGCCGATCGAGCGCATCCTCGGCGGCGAGTGGGTCGCGACGGCGCACGGCGACGCCTTCGTGCGCGACGAGTGGTTCGCCCTCGGCCACGAGCACGGCAACCTCCCGCTCGAGGCTGTGCTCGCGGCATCGCCTGATGCGCTCGCCTGCCTGGCGGCGCAACCGGCGACAGCCAGCCCGCGGTTCGGGTTCTTCGACATCGAAACGACGGGGCTCGGCGGCGGAACAGGCACGTACGCCTTCCTCGCCGGGCTCGGGACGTTCGAGGACACCGGCTTCCGGCTCCGCCAGTACTTCCTGGCGAGCGTGGCCGGCGAGCGCGCGATGCTCTCAATGCTGCGCGACGACCTTGCGCGCTGCGACGCCCTGGTGACCTACAACGGACGCGCGTTCGACGTGCCTGTCGTCACGACGCGCCTGACGCTCGCCAGGCTGCCGGACCCGTACGCAGGCATGGCGCACTTCGACCTGCTGCACCCCGTGCGCCGGCTGTACAAGCACCGGATGCCGGCCTGCCGTCTCGCGGACGCCGAGCGCCGCCTGCTGGGCATCGAGCGGTTCGATGACATTCCGGGCGCGCTCATCCCGGCGCTGTACTTCGCCTACGTGCGCGCGGGGCGGGCGGCGCCGCTGCGCTCAGTCTTCCGCCATAACGCCGACGACGTGCTATCGCTCGTCGGGCTGCTGACCCGCCTCGCCGCTCTCTTCGATTCAGACGACCCACCGCCGGACGACGCCGTCGCGCTCGCCCGCTGGTGGGAGCGCGCCGGGGAGCCGGAGCGCGCGATGGCCTTGTACCGCGCGGCGCTGCCGTGGCTCGAAGGAGGCCCGGACTGGCCGTGGGCGGCGCAGCGGCAGGCGCGGCTCCTGCGGCGTGCCGGCTCGCACAGCGAGGCCGCGGCGCTCTGGCGTGTCCTCTGGGCCGGCGGCGACGCGGATGCCGGGCTGGCGCTCGCGAAGCACCTCGAGCGTCGGGCGCGCGACTACGCCGCCGCCGCCGAGGTCACGCTCGCGCTGCTCGCGGGCGGCACGCCTGACCGGGAGGGGCTGCGCGTCCGGATCGAGCGCATCGAGCGGAAGCGGGCGAAAGCCGCGGGCTACGCCGGTGCGCGCCAGGTGCGGCGGACGGCGTAGGTGTCGGGCTGACCCTGATTCTCCCAGTACGCGGTCATCGCGCGGTCGATATCCAACTCGAAGATCCAGTCCTCGGGGTGCACGGTGTGCCCGGCAGCGGCGGTGACTGCGGCGCGGGTGCCGTCGTCGCTTACGCGCTTCGCCCGCCCGGTGACGTAGAACTCGTCGTCCCGCTTCCCGGGCATGCCGTGCAGCGCGTAACGGCCGTCGTGCAGCAGGTCATAGCGCTTCGGCGAAGCGGGGAGCGCGCGTCCTTCGCCGGCGACCGCGACGAACATTCGCCCATCGGCGAAGATCGGGCAGACGGGGTGGACGCGCGGCGAGCCGTCTCGGCGGACCGTCGCGAGGTACATGATCGGGATCCAATCGAGGAGCGAGCGGGCGAGTGCCGCCATCTCGGGCTCGGCATCGGCGAGTTGCTGCCACGTCGCCATGGGTCACCTCCCGGGCGAGTATAGGGAGGCGCTGCTGCCAGCGTCGTGTCACGAATGGTGCGTCACGCGCGATCGGGCGACGCCGGGTGAGTGGCGGGCACGAGCTTTGTCCGGCGATGGGAGGGATCCTTCACAACCTCTCAGGATGACAGCCGCCCGCCGCTCCCGCCGGCCGCTCAGGCCCGCTGGCGCTCGGAAGGACACGCGCTGCCGGACGCTTCGAACAGGATGACAGCGGCCGGGGGCGTTTCGGATCAGGCGGCGTTGCGCTGGGTGTCATCGGACGGCGTATCGCCGCCGCCGGCCTCCTGCAGGTACAGGAGGACCGCCTTCACGCGCGGGTGCGCCGCGGCGTCGCGGCTCAGGTTCAACTGCCCGAAGATGGCGTTGATGTGGTTCTCGACGCTCTTCTCTTCGAGGACCAGCGCGCGGGCGACCGCGGCGTTGTTGTAGCCCTTCGCCATCAGCGACAGCACTTCGAGCTGGCGCTTCGTCAGCGCGGACAGGCGCGACTCGCGCCGGCCCAGACTCTCGACGATC
>DASUKS010000181.1:0-4217 GCA_036278595.1 Dehalococcoidia bacterium | reverse complement strand
GGCGACCTGCGACGGCAGTGCGCTCAGGCTCGCGGGCGCGTCCCTCAGGTGGAAGATCGTCGTCGGTCTCGGTGACCGGAAGCGTGATGGCGAACTCGGCGCCGCCGCCGTCGCGCGGGGCCGCGCTCATGGCGCCGCCTTCGGACTCGGCGATGCGCTTGCAGACGGCGAGGCCGATGCCGAGGCCGGGCGCGGAGCCGCGATCGGCGCCGCGGTAAAACGGCTCGAAGAGCGTCGCTGCTTCGTCGGGGTGGATACCCTGGCCGCGGTCGAGCACCGACACGCGGACGGCGCGGCCGCTGCGCTCGACGTGCACGGTAATCTCCCCCTCCGCCGGACTGTACTTCTCGGCGTTCGTGAGCAGGTTCTCGACGACCTGCATGAGGTAGACGGGTGCGCACGTGACGGGATCGCGCTCGCCATCGGCGACCAGCTCGTATCTGCGCTCCGGATGCCCCTCGCGGTGGAGCGCGACGACCGAGGCGACCACGTGCGCGATGACGACGGGCTCGCGCTCGACCTCGTAGCCCGCGCCGAGCCGCGCGAGCGAGAGCAGGTTCGTCGTGATGCTCTCGAGGCGTTTCGTGGCATCGACGATGTCCTCGAGGCAGCCGCCGCGCTGGTCGTCGTCGAGCGCCTGCCAGCGCCGGGCCAGCATGGAGGCGTTGCCTTCGATGATCGTCATGGGCGTGCGGAGCTCGTGCGAGACGTGCTGCACGAATTCGGTTTTGGCCTCGTTCGAGCGCTCGAGTTCTTCGACCAGCTCCGCGGTTCTGCCCACCGCCAGCCGCCGCCACTCGATGAGCAGCATCATGAGGGTCGAGGAGACGGCGAGCGAGATGATGGCGATGATCTCTCCTTCTGAGAGGTAGTACGTGAACGCCGGCGGAATGATCACGAAGGCGAGCAGCGCCTCAAACAGGAGGAGGAAGAGCGCTCCTACGCGGTATCCGCCGAACCACGTCGCCAGGGCGACGGGGATCAGGAACTCGCTGTATGGCAGCGTGCCGGTCGCGCGCTGGACGCTCATCGCGAGGGCCAGGGACAGCGCGCCCGTGAGCGCGGCCACGGCCAGCCCGAGCGCGTCGGCGCGGGTGAACGTGAGCTGCGCTCGCGGCGGTGAGATTCGGTGCAGTAGGGCCGTCAGCATCGGGTCTCTCGGCGTGAGGATCGTGCGGTGTGATCGCGCCTGCGGATCGTCCAAGGTGGTCTTCCATGGTACCCCGCGGTGATCGATGAGGGCGCTACAACTTCATAACAAACGGCGCGTGTTGGAGGAGTGTTGGATTCGACCTCGCGCGCGATCGCTTCCGCAGCGCGTTGCTCGCGCGCGTCGATGCAATGCGCCGGGCACAGCCAACGATCGCGATCCGGAGGAAATGAGCCCGCAGATGGGCATGCCGCGGGAGCGGCACCCTGGGTGATGAACATAGCGGGCGTGCCCGAACGACCTAACCCCCGGCCCCTTCCCTTTAGGGAAGGGGAGCTGCAATCGGCGCACGCTCTCGTGAGCCGCGCGTTCACGCCTCGAAGCTACTTTCAGGGCAGATGGCAGTGAGGAACCGCGTCGGTGCGCCGCTGCCTGTCTACCAGGTGTCGATGTTCGGGCGCTTCTTCGCCGCGCGCGGCTCGGGCGGCGGTACGGAGCGGAGGGCGGCGCTGACCCACGTGCGTGACTCCATCGGGTCGATCACGTCGTCGATCTCGAAGTGGGATGCGGTGTTGAGTGCCTTCCCGTGCTGGTACATGCGGTCGACCATCTCGTCGAACATGGTGCGGCGCTGCTCCGGGTCGGCGATCGCCGCAAGCTCGTTGCGATAGCCGAGCTTCACCGCGCCTTCGAGGCCCATGCCGCCGAACTCGCCGGTCGGCCAGGACACGGTGAAGAAGGGCGCCTTGAAGCTGCCGCCGGCCATCGCCTGCGCGCCGAGGCCGTACGCCTTCCGCAGGATGATCGTGAAATACGGGACGCTAACGCTCGCGCCGGTCACGAACATGCGCGATGCGTGGCGCACCGTGCCGCTCTTCTCGGCTTCCGGCCCGACCATGATGCCGGGCGTATCGCAGAGGAAGAGCAGCGGCACGTCGAAGGCGTCGCAGAGCTGCATGAAACGCGCGGCCTTGTCGGCCCCCTCGCTGTCAATCGCGCCGGAGAGGTGCGCCGGGTTGTTGGCGACGAGCCCGACCGGCCGGCCTTCGATGCGCACCAGCGCCGTGATCATCCCCGGCCCGAAGCCGCGCCGCAGTTCCAGGACGGAGCCCGTGTCGGCCAGCGTCTCGATGACGCGCCGCACGTCGTAGATGCGGCGGCGGTTCTCGGGGATGATGCCGCGCAGCAGACGCTGGTCGGCGCACTCCCACCGCGAGGCGGGACCCTGGAAGTACGAGAGGTACTGCTTCGCCGCGCGCACGGCTGCCGCCTCGTCTTCGACCGCGATGTCCACGACGCCGTTCGGCACCTGCACGGCCATCGGTCCGACCTCCTCCGGCCGAAAGACGCCGAGCCCGCCGCCCTCGATCATCGCCGGGCCGCCCATGCCGATGTTCGAGCCCTTCGTCGCGATGACGACGTCGCAGCAGCCCAGGATCGCCGCGTTGCCGGCGAAGCAGCGGCCGGACGTCACACCGACGAGCGGCACGAGCCCGCTGAGGCGCCCGAAGTAGTGGAACGCCATGCAGTCGAGGCCCGCCACGCCGACGCCATCGGTGTCGCCCGGCCGGCCGCCGCCGCCCTCGGTGAAGAACACGATCGGCAGCCGCCACTTCTCCGCCAGCTCGAACATCCGGTCCTTCTTGCGGTGGTTCTGCTGGCCCTGCGTGCCGGCGAGCACCGTGTAGTCGTACGACATCGCGATGCAGCGCGCGCGGTCGGGGCCGAAGAGGTCGCCGTTCACTGTGCCGACACCTGCGACCAGGCCGTCGGCCGGCGTGCGCTCGATCAGCTCCTCGACGGGCCGCCGGCGGCGCTGCGCCGCGATCACCAGCGGGCCGTACTCGACGAACGAGCCGGGGTCGCACAGCTCCCCGATGTTCTCGCGCGCGGTGCGCTGGCCTGTCTTGCGCCGGCGTTCGACAGCGTCCGGCCGCGCGGCGTCGAGGCCGGTCTCATGCCGCCGGTGTACGTCCTCCAGGTCCGGCCTGATGCGGTCGAGGTCGTCGGTTTCCTGCTCGGTGACCAGATCCGCGTCCACCGCGGCCTCTTCGATCGTCACGAGCGGATGGCCGGCGTAGACGGCCTGCCCGACGGCGACACTGACCCCGCGCACGTAGCCGCCGCACTCGGCCGTCACGACGTGCTCCATCTTCATCGCTTCCATCACGAGCAGTTGCTGGCCTTCGGACACGAGATCACCGGCGGCGACATCGATCGCGATCACGGTGCCCTGCATCGGCGCGCGCACGGCGACGAGCCCTTCGGCGAGCGGCGGTTCGTCGATCACGTCGGGCCCGGCAGCGCTCGACTTCCCGTGGTGCAGGACCGCCAGCGGGTCCGACGCGTCGATCACGGCGCCGGCGAGCCCCGGCTGCGATGCGACCGCCGGGGGTGCTTCGGGCGTCCGGAGCGCGTCCGCTGCCTGCACGAGTGATTCGGCGTGGTCTTCGATGAAGCGAGTATAGACCGCGCCGCTGGCGAACTCCGGGCGGTCGAGGAGCGCCGCGAGGAAGGCCACGTTCGTCGTCACGCCGTCGAGCCGCAGCTCGTCGAGTGCACGGCGCGTGCGGCGCACGGTGTCGACGAAGCCGCCGTTTGCGTGCACGATGACCTTCGCGAGCAGCGAGTCGAAGAACGCGCTCGTCTCGTACCCGGCGTACGCCGCGGTGTCGACGCGCACGCCCGGCCCGGTCGGCGGCTCGAAGGCGCGCACGACACCGGCGCTCGGGGCGATGGTGCCGTCGGCCCGCATCGTCTCGGCGTTCACGCGCAACTGGACCGCGTAGCCGCGCGGCGGGGGCGGCTCGATCAGCCCGAGAGCCTCGAGCGAGCGGCCGGCCGCGAGCAGGATCTGCGCCTGCACGATGTCGACGCCGGTGACCTCTTCCGTCACCGTGTGCTCGACCTGCAGGCGCGGGTTGGCCTCGATGAAGTAGAACCGCTCCGGCGCCGTCATGTCCACGAGGAACTCGAACGTGCCGATGTTGTCGAACCGCACCTCGCGCGCCATGCGCAGCGCGGCGTCGATGATGTGCGCGCGCGTCTCGGGCACCAGCCACGGCGC
>DASUKS010000180.1:0-15790 GCA_036278595.1 Dehalococcoidia bacterium | reverse complement strand
GCGCGCGCCGAGGAGCTCGTCGGCCTCGTCGCAGTTCATTCGAATACCACCCCGCGCAGGCTGACCCGGAGCTTCTCTAGCGCCAGGCGTAACCGGCTCTTCACCGTGCCGAGCGGCACACCGACGCTCTCCGCGATCTCGACGTACGTCAGCCCTTCAAAGTACGCAAGCTCGACCGCGCGTCGCTGGTCTTCCGGCAGCAAGCGGACCGCCCCGCGCACTGCCTCGGCTTCGAGCGTCCATTCGGCGATCTCCTCCGGCCGGTCGCGCGTCCCGATGAACTCGTCCGGCCCGTCGGGTAATGCCCGCTCGGCCCGGCCGCTTCGCCGGCGTACCAGGTCGATCGCCCGATGGTGCACGATCGTCATCAGCCATGACCGCACCTGCCCGCGTTGCGGATCGAAGCGCCGCGCCTGCTTCCATAGCGCCACGAACGCATCCTGCACGACGTCCTCCGAGGATGGCCCGTCGCCGGTGATCCGATATGCCAGCCCGTACGCCGCCCCGCCGTAGCGGTCGTACAGTGCGGCGACCGCCAATTCGTCGCCGCGCTGGATAGCGGCGAGCAGCAGCGCATCTTCCGGCGCTCCGAGGGTAGTTCGAGCGAGAGCAGCCTGCGGATCATCGGCCACTCCCTCTGGTTCGGTCCCCATGCGCGCAGTGTAGTGTCTCGCTGCGCGCAGACGTACCCCGCCCGCCCGTGCCGGCGGAGCCCGCCCGCCGAGCGGCGGGCGTGCATCTGGTTTCAATCCGCCAGATGCGAATTGGCGGAGGAACGGCGCGACGCTGAAACGCAAACAGCCCCGCGCCCGATGGGGCTCGGAGCTGTTTGCGCGCCGGCGGATGTACTGGGGGAGCGCCGCCGGCAGTGCCTCCCCGGCTGCTCCGAAAGCAGCGCCGCGAGGGCGCAGCCTCGTCTCGCGCGCTCGCACAGCCGGGTGTCTCGACCATTCTCTGCCTGCGCCGCTGCGCCTCAATACTTCTTTCGGGTAACGATATATCGGGGCTCGCATCAGAATCGCCCGGCGACCTCGTCCGGCCCGCGGCGTCACGCAGGCCTAAAAGGATGACGGTTCGCCAATGCTCGGGCGCGTTCGCCACCCGACACCCACGAACGGGCCGAATGGCCACCGATATATCGCGGCACGAGCGGTAAGATCGGATCAGAAGGACGCGCGCAGATGGGCGCATCAACGGAAGGAACGCAGAAGATGAAGATCCTGGTACCGATCGACAATTCGAAAGGGTCGCACACGGCCCTGTCCGCGGCAAAGCGCCTGGCGAAAGAGCTCCGCTCAGCGCACATCATCCTGCTCTCGGTCAGCGAGCAGCCGGAGACGCCGGAGCTGGCGCGCGAGGAAGAGGAGACGATGCAGCACCTGTTGCGCGCGGCGGAGGCCGAGCTCGACGGCGTCCCGGTGCGGCACCGCACGAGCAAGGCCGGCGATCCCGCGCGCGGGATCGCCGATGCGGCGCGCGACGAGCAGGCCGACCTCATCGTGATGGCCACGCACGGCCGCACGCCGATCTCGGCGCTCGCCAGGGGCAGCGTCGCCGAGGACGTCGTGCGGTCCGGCGTGGCGCCGGTGACGCTCGTGTGCTGGGGCGAGAACGGGCGATAACGCGCGGCGTACGTCGCCACGACGTCCCCTGCGGTACGCTGCCCCGGTGGACATGTTCGCATCGCTCGCGAAGCCGGAGATCGCCGCCGTCGCCGAAGAGGCGGCGGTGCGCATCGCCTCCCGCGTCGACTCCGGCCTGCAGGGCGAGGAACTGCTCGGCGCCTGCATCGACGACCTGCGCGCGACCCGCTACGTGGCGCTCACCGTCCCGACCGAGCTCGGCGGCCTCGGCGGCAGCGTCCTCGATGCCTGCGTGGCGCAAGAGCGCATCGCGCGGCCGCTCGGGTCGGCCGCGCTCGCGGCCAACATGCACATCAGTTATGTCGCGCAGTCGCAGGTCTCCGGCCTCTGGCAGCGGCCGATGCTCGACGACTTCCTGCGCGGCATCGTCGAGCGCGGCTACATGATCAACAACTGCCAGGCCGAAGCCGAGATGGGCTCTCCCGCGCGCGGCGGTCTGCCTGCCACGCAGGCGCGGCGCGTCGAGGGCGGCTGGCGGCTCACCGGCGCGAAGCAGTGGTCCACCGGCAGCTACTTCCTGTCGCACTTCGCCGTCAGTGCGACCGTGTCGGCGCCCGACATCCCGCAGCACCTCGGACAGTTCCTCGTCGAGCGCGACGCGCCGGGCGTGCGCATCGAGCCGACGTGGGACGCGCTGGCGATGCGCGAGTCGGCGAGCCACGACATCGTGTTCGAGGACGTCTTCGTGCCGGAAGCGCACGTGATTCGCGTCAACCCGTCCGGCGCGCCGTTCACGGCGTCGGTCGAGACGGCGCCGTGGCACGGCCTGACGATCGCGGCCACCTACACCGGCGTTGCCGTCGCGGCCCGGGACTGGGTCGCGCACTTTGCGGCGACGCGCGTGCCGACGAACCTCGGCAAGCCGATCGGCGAGATCCCCGGCGTGCGTCTCCGGCTTGGCGAGATCGAGGCGCTACTGCTCGTCTCGCGGCGACTCATCTTCGATACGGCGCGCGACTGGGCGGAGGGCGGCGACCGTCGCGGGCTGGCGCCGCAGATCGGGCTGGTGAAATACCACGCGGCGAACAACGCCATCCGCGTCACGGACCTCGCGATGCGCATCGCTGGCGGCGTCGGGCTGTCGGCCTCACAGCCGCTCGAGCGCTACTTCCGCGACGTACGGTCGAGCCTGATCCACCCGCCGCTCGACGACGTGGCGCTCGATGGCGCGGCGAAGCGCGCGCTCGCCGAGTTCGCGCCCGAGGGCGGGCCGCCTACGTCCTGACGGACTCGCTTGGAGCCTGTTCTGGGCTCCCCGCGCGCAGGTGCTCCGGGATGCGCTCCGTCTCGAGCTGCTGCCGGTACCACTCGATGGTCTGCGCGAGCCCGTACTCGAGGCTGCGGTGCGCCTTCCACCCCAGCTCGCGCTCGGCGCGCGTCGCGTCGGGCTTGCGCCGCTCGATGTCGGCCGGGCGCGGCGGCACGTGCCGGATCTCCGAAGTCGAGCCGGCGATGCGGATGATCATCTGCGCGAACTCGAGCACCGAGTGCTCGCGCGGCTGCCCGAGGTTGTACACCCGGCCGGTTGTGCCCTCGGTCTGCATTGCGGCGAGCAGGCCGTCGATGAGGTCGTCGACGTAGCAGAGGCTGCGGGTCTGCGCGCCGTCGCCGTGTACCGTCAGCGGCTCGCCCCGCAGGGCCTGGCCGGCGAACGAGGGCACCATCCGCCCGTCATCGAGGTCGTTGCGGGGGCCGTAGCAGTTGAAGATGCGCACGATGCGCGCGTCGACGTCGTGCGTCTGCACATACGACATCGTGAGCGCCTCGGCGAAGCGCTTGCCCTCGTCGTAGCACGCGCGCGGTCCGACGGGGTCGACGTTGCCAAAGTAGTCCTCGGTCTGCGGGTGCACGAGCGGGTCGCCGTAGACCTCCGATGTCGATGCGAGGAGGAACTTCGCACCGTTCTCGCGCGCGATGTCGAGCGCGCGCCACGTCCCCTGCGAGTTGACGGCGAGCGTTTCGAGCGGGTGCTTGCCGTACCCAACCGGGCTCGCGGGGCTCGCGAGGTGGAACACCGCGTCGCAGGCGATGCGCGGCGCCTGCTCGAGGTCGCATTGGACCAGCGTGAACCGCTCGTCGCCCGCGAGATGCTCGACGTTCGCACGCTTGCCGGTGATGAAGTTGTCGAGCGCGACGACCGTCCAGCCACGCTCGATCAGTGCGTCGCAGAGGTTCGAGCCGATGAAACCGGCGCCGCCCGTGACGAGCGCCCTCATCGCACCACCGCCGAGGCACCGTTCGTTGTGTGCTCGACGACCTTGATCTCCGGCCGGCTGAGCGCGCCCGCGCCCTCGATGCCGCTGCCGACGCCGAAGCAGGCGAAGCCGGCCGCGAGCACCGCCGGGAGGTCGAGCACGTTGCGACAGTCGGCGATCAGCGGCGTGCGCACGGCGGCGCGCAGGCGCCCGAGATCGAGCGTACGGAACTCGTCCCATTCGGTGACGATGACGACCGCGTCGGCATCCTGCGCGGCGGCATACGGGTCCTCGTGCATGGTCACGCGCGGGAACTGCGCCGCGAAGGCGGTCATCGCGAACGGATCGTACGCGTGCACCGACGCGCCCTCGTTCATCAGCAGCCGCGCGATGTCAACGGCCGGCGCCTCGCGGGTGTCGTCGGTCCCGGGCTTGAACGAGAGGCCCAACAGTGTGATCGCGCGCGACTCCAGCGAGCCGAGGGCGTCCCGCAGCAGGCGTATGACGCGCCGCCGCTGGTCGGCATTGATCTGCAGCACGGCGTTCAGCAACTGCGGATGCGCGCCGTACACGGTCCCCAGGTATGTCAGCGCCCGCACGTCCTTCGGCAGGCAGCTGCCGCCGAACCCGAGGCCCGGGTTGAGGAACCGCGGGCCGATGCGTTCGTCGAGCCCCATCGCGCGCGCGACGTCACCGATGTCGGCGCCGACGCCCTCGCAGATCGAGGCGATCTCGTTGATGAAGGAGATCTTCGTCGCCAGGAAGGCGTTCGAGGCGTACTTGATCATCTCCGCCGTCTTGGCATCGGTGTAGACGACCTGCGCCTGCAACGGCGCGTAGAGCTCCGCGACCGCGCGCGCCGCGTGCTCGTTCTTCGAGCCTAGCACGATGCGGTCCGGGTGGAAGAAGTCGTGCACGGCCGAGCCCTCGCGGAGGAACTCGGGGTTGGCCACGATCTCGAATTCGTGGCCGCCGACCCCGTTCTGCGATGCCAGCAGGTAGTCGAGCGTATCGCTGGTGCCGACGGGCGCTGTGCTCTTGTTGACGACGATCGGATGCGCGCCGTGCGTGTTGCGCCCGACCTGCTTCACAGCGTCGCGCACGTGGCGCAGGTCGGCCGCCCCCTCCGGCGTCGAAGGCGTGCTCACGGCGAGAAACACGAATTCGGCCTGCGCGACGTCGTACGATGTCGTGAATCGCAGCCGCCCGGCAGCCAGGTTCTTGCGGAGCAACGCCTCGAGCCCCGGCTCGTAGATCGTGCTCTCTCCCGCGGATAGCCGCGCGATCTTCTGTTCGTCGATGTCAATCGCGACGACGTCGTGGCCCAGCTCTGCCATGCAGACGGCGTATACCAGGCCGACGTACCCCGTCCCTACAACGCTGATGCGCCTGCAGTTACTCACCGCTGGCCTCCGATCGGATCTCGATCGCGAACCGTGCGCCGGCGGTGCGCTCCGGCGGCTCCGCGAAGAGTTCGCCGCCCATTGCCCGGCAGACCGTCCGCGCGATGAACAGGCCCAGGCCGTGCCCGTCTGCGCACGCGTCGCTGCCGCGCCCGCCCGCCGCGAACACGTGCTCCATGTCCTCGGGGCGGATGCCCGGACCATCGTCTTCGACGATCACGCGCAGGCCGTCTTCATAGTGGTGAGCGGAGACGTAGACACGAGCGCCCGGCGGCGTGTGCTTGGCGGCGTTGGAGAGCAGATTCGACAGCACGACTTCAAACATCGTGCGGTCGACCGCTGCCGGCCGCAATTGCTCGCTCGTCACGACAAATTGGGCATTCGGGTATGCACTTGCGTGCGCGTCACACACCTCGCGTACGAGCTGTGCGACGTCAACGGGCGCGCTCGCAGGCCTTCTGTGCGCTCCTGCCACGGCATAGGCGCGGAGCACGACATCGATGATGCCGTTCAGCTTGCGCGCCTGCCGTTCGATGATGCGCGTGAACCGCTGCGCGCCCTCTGCCGGGTCTTCCTCGAGCAGCTCCGCGGCGGCGACGAGCGTCGCGAGCGGCGCCCGCAGCTCGTGCACGACGCTCGAGATCACCTCGAGCGCATGCCGGTCCGCCTCGATCTGCTCAAGGACAGCGCGTTGGGTGGGACGCGCCGTCTCTGCGGTCATGCACGCTCCCTCTGCGAGGATGCCTCCTGCTCCCTCGCCCTGAACTTCGACAAGCCGATCTGCGCAACTGTTCGAACGTCATCGACCAGGTACCGTTTCGCGAGTCGCCGCGGCTCGTGCGCAAGCCGGAACGCCCATTCGAGGCCGCCGCGTTGCGCCCACGAAGGCGCACGACGGATGCGGCCGGAGAGAAAATCGAACGAGCCGCCGATGCCGACGGCCACCGGCACATCCAGGTCGCGGTGCGCGTCGATCCAGAAGTCCTGCTTCGGGCAGCCGAGTGCGACGAACAGGAAGTCCGGGCGTGCGTCTCGAATCAACCGCCTGATGCGCACGTCTTCCTCGCCGACCAGGTCGCCAATCGGAGGCGAATATACGCCGGCGACGCCTATATTTCCGTACTTCTCCCGGAGGTGATCGACGGCAGCCGCGGCGATGCCGGGGGCCGCGCCGAGAAAGAACATGCTCGATCCCTGCGTCAGCGAATGTCGCGCCGCCATCTGGATGAGATCCGGTCCGGTGATCCGCTCGGGCAGCGATCCTCCCAGGTAGCGCGCGGCCCAGAGCAGCGGCGTGCCATCGGCCGTCACGAGGTCGGCGTCGTTCACGAGCTGCTTGAACCCGACGTTGCGCGTGGCGATGCTAAGGAAGTCGATGTTCGCCGTCACGACCTGGTGATGGCCGCCCTCCTCGACGAACGCCTCGAGGGCCCGCCCCGCGTCCGCGCGGCTCACGGCATCGATGCCGACGCCGAGAATCGAGACGCGGCGGCGTTCGGCGAGAGAGGGTCGCAGCTCCGGTAGCGCCGGGGGGTAGGTTGTGATCGCCATCACGGCACCTGCCGCAGCAGCGCGCGCAGCTCGCCGAGGTGCTCGCGCCGGCTGATCGTATCGCGGATGACTTCGATTTCGGACGTCGCCAGGTCGGGCGCGATGAGGACGAAGCCGGGGATGGCTTCCGCGGCGCGCGCGAACATTGCGATCATCTCGCGCCGCCCGACGCCGCCCTCGTGCCGCTCGACGACGAGGGCGTCCGGGCGGCCGGCGAGAACCAGGTCCATCGCCTCGTCCGGGTCGGATGTCGCGGCGATGACGTCGATTGTGCCAATGTCGTCAAGTTCCGTCACGATGAGTTCTTTAAATAACTCGTGTCGATGCAACATGACCGCGCGGATTGTCATGTGTCGCCCGCTGCCTGCCGCGCCATCGGCGGCGCTCTGCGCTCAACCCTGCCGTGCGCGATCCCAACCGGTTCTCAACGATGCTAAAACGCGGCCGCTACGCCGGCATCGCACGCACGGGGCTTGATCTTGCGTCACTTGGACGACGGGGTGATGGCGATCACCGCTAGTCCATAAGGCGGCGCTCGCACAGTCGGACTAGTCCGTTCCGCGTAGATAACTCGTAATGCGAGAGATAGCGGCGGGTGCGTCACCAACGGGACAGTCGGCTGATCGTTGTGCCGGTCGGGGGATTGGCACGCGGATGCAAGCACCCGTTCGGGCGAGCTTTCGCGAACGGCAACGTGCAAAACTTGACGCCAACCCTTGACGATGCCTCAACGGGACGATTGACATGCCAGAAACCCCGTGATAACAACATCGCAGCGGTGCATTACGTCCACACCGCAGCCACCCGCGAGCGCCGCCAGGCGCAGCTCGGTTCCGTCGATTGAGGCGAGCGCCGGATCAAAAGGGGAGCGATCCGGTGCGTTCGTTCCCGCTCACGGTTGGGAACGAAGCGATCGATCAAGTTGACCAAAAACGCGGTCTGGGACGTGTTCTAGACTCCTGGGGGGAGCCGCAAACCGTGGCGAACAGAGTCTTTCTTGCCTGCGACCATAGCCTCGTGCGCCACGCGCTCGGCTCGCTGCTCCGCCGCCAGCCCGCCATCGAGGTGTGCGGCGAGAGCACGCCCGGCACGCACCTCGTCGAGGAGGCCGCCGCCGCCCACGCTGACCTCATCCTCCTGACCGTCGAGAGCGCCGAGCGCGCGACGGCCGCCGGCATGCGCAGCCTCTACCGCGCGCTCGCCCCGACGCCGGTCGTGCTGCTCAATCTCGCGGATGACGACGAGCGGCTGCTTGCCGCGCTTTCGCTCGGCGTCCGCGGCATCATCGATAAGGACGCCGACACGGCGCGGTTGATCAGCGCAATCCAGGAAGTGCTCCGCGGCGAGGTCGTGATCTCGAAACGGTTGGCCAGTCGGCTCGTTGTAGAGTACGTGGCCGCCTCGACGGCCGCGCGGATGCCCGGCCGCTCGGCCGGCGGCCGCGCGATGGATCTGAGCGAGCGGGAGCGCGAAGTCCTGTCGAGGCTGGCGCGCGGCGAGTCGAACCGGTCGATCGCGGAGAGCATGTTCATCTCGGTGCACACGGTCCGCGCGCATGCTCGCAGCCTGATGCAGAAACTGCACGTGCGGAACCGCGTGCAGGCCGCGAGGTATGCCTTCGAGCACGGGCTCGTGGAGCACGACGGGCCGCAGGCGGACCGCACGGAACGGAAGTCGCAGTCACACGCCAGGGTAGCGAGCTAATGGCCATCCTCCTCGTAGAAGACGAACAGGACCTTGCGGACATCGTCGGCTACACGCTGCGGCGCAGCGGGCACGAGGTGATCACCGCGTACGACGGGATGGCCGCGCTGCGCCTGCTGAAGTCGCGCGCGCCCCAGCTCGTGATCCTCGATGTGAACCTCCCGCACGTCGATGGCTGGCAGGTGCTGCACCAGATCCGGACGTCGTCCGCGACTCCGGTGATCATGCTCACCGCGCGCAGCACCGACCAGGATGTCGTGAAGGGCCTGCGGCTCGGCGCCGATGACTACGTGACGAAGCCTTTCAGCCCGGTGCAACTCGTCGCGCGCGTCGAAGCGGTGCTCCGTCGGGCCGCGCCCGAGGCGGGCACCGCCCGCGCCCGCGCGCTCGAGCTCGGCGACATCGTGCTCGACGTCGGGCTGCAGCGCGCTCGCGTCCGCGGCCACGAGGTGCGCCTGACCAAGATCGAGTTCCGGCTGCTCTACGAGCTGGCGCTGCGCGAGGGCGAGGTCGTCACGCACCAGGAGTTGACGCGCCGCATCTGGGGACTTCAGGACGTCGAGAGCGCTTCGATGGCGAAGAGCCACATCCGCAACCTGCGCCGCAAGATCGAGCCGCTCGACGGGAGCTTCCGCTACATCCACACGATCCCGGGCCTCGGATATCGCCTGGCGTCCCGCCAGCGAGAGCCGGCCGTTGCGGACAAGCAGCCGGCGTAGCCCGTGATCGTCGTCGCCGTCATAGATGTTTTCAACCCGCTTCTCCCCACGCTGTCAACATCCGGTTCACCGGCGGACGGCAACGTTGCCGCGTGCAGGCAGTCGCGCGTACGCAAAGGGAACGGGTGAATGAAGATCCTCCTCGCTGAAGACGACGTCGACCTGAGCGACGTCACCGCGTTCGCGTTGAGGCGCCAGGGCTTCGCCGTCCTCCTCGCCTACTCCGGCGCCCAGGCAATGCAGCATCACAAGGACGAGCGGCCGGACGTGGTGCTCCTCGATCTTACGCTGCCCGAGCCCGACGGCCTCGAGGTGTTGCGCCGCATCCGCGAGGTCGCCGACACGCCGGTGATCGTCGTCACGGCGCGCGACGACGAAGAGTCGATGGTCGAGGCGTTCTCCGCCGGTGCCGACGATTATGTCACGAAGCCGTTCTCGTTCCGGCAGCTCGTGCTGCGCGTGAATGCGGTCAACCGCCGCGCCGCCGGCCAGTCGCAGTCCACTGAGCTCTCGCTTCCCGGCCTGACGATCAACCCGGACACCTGGTCCGCCGCCCGCGAAGGCGTTCCGCTGAGCCTGACGCGCATCGAATTCCGCATCCTCTACTGCCTCGCATCGCACTTCGGCCGCGTCACGCCGACGGACCGCCTGCTCCGCTACGTGTGGGCGGATGACGGCGGCGACAGCAACGTGCTGAAGACACACCTCTCGCACATCCGCCAGAAGTTCGCGCTGCACGACGTCAGCCTCTCGATCACCGCTGTACCCAACGTGGGCTATATCCTGCGCTCCGATGCGGAGCCGGTGCCCTTGACGTTGCCCGTCGGCGCCCGATCGAACGCGTCTTAGACAACCACTCAACGCTCCCTCAACACGTTGGACATAAAACGGAACATAGCGAAGTTTTATTGTCTCGGGGAAGCGCATGGCCACCCTGCCTCAGGAACTCGAAGCGCACCTCGTCCTCGAGGATGTACTCGACGTTGCCATCGACACCAAGCGCCTGCAGCAGCTCTGCAAGCGTGGAATCGACATCATCTTGGGACTGGCCCTGCTCGCGCTACTCCTCGTGCCGGCGCTGCTCGTCGCGCTCCTGGTCCGTATCGACTCGCCCGGTAACCCCATCCTCACCCAGCGGCGTGTCGGCAAGAACGGGCGCATCTTCCGCATGTACAAGTTCCGGACGATGGTCGACGGCGCGCATGCGAAGATCGGCGAGCTCCATGCGCTCAACGAGCAGACGGGGCCCATCTTCAAGATGCGCCGCGACCCGCGTGTGACGCGCATCGGCCGCTGGCTGCGGAAGTTGAGCATCGACGAGATCCCGCAGTTGCTGAACGTCGTCGGCGGCGACATGAGCCTCGTCGGGCCGCGCCCGCCGCTCCCGCACGAGGTCCAGGCGTACACCCGCGGCCAACTCCGGCGCCTGCTCGCGCGGCCCGGGCTGACCGGCCTGTGGCAGGTCAACGGGCGCAGCATGCTGCCGTTCGAGGCGATGGTCGACCTCGACGTGCGCTACATCGAGGAGTGGTCGCTGATGCTGGACCTGGCGATCCTGGCCCGCACGCTACCGGCGATCGTCCTGGCGCGCGGGGCGTACTAACCAGGGCATGTCGCCTTCACGCGTTCTCTACGGGAGGTTGACACGTTCTCAATCCCCCGATCGTTACGCTAAGCACCGGGCGTAGTGCGCACGATGCATGCCGGGTGGAGTACTTCTTATGTCCATGAAGCCGTTCATCATCGCCGCACGGTACAAGTACCTTCTGATCGTGCCGTTCGCGGTGATCCTGCCCGTCGCCATCATCTTCGCCGCGCTGCAGCGGACCTCGAACTACACGTCGTGGTCGAACCTCTGGGTCGAGCAGCCGCTGTCCCCGACGGTCGATAGCGGGAACTCGTTCCTGACACCGGCGCAGAACCGCGCGAACGACCTCACCGAGCTGCTCGCGACGGATTCGTTCACGATGAAGGTCGCGCAGAAGGCGAACCTGCCGACCGGCACCGAGACGGAGAAGAACACGTCGCTCGCTGCCATCCGTAGCGGCACGTCGGCTTCGGCGACCGGCCGCCAGCTGGTGTCGGTCTCGCACACCGACAACAACCCCGCGGACGCCCACAGGATCGCCGATGCGGTCGTGACGACGTACATCGCCGACACAGACGCCCGGACGAAGGTGCTCATCCAGCAGGCCGTGCTCTTCGACCAGAGCAACGTGGATGCGGCGCAGAAGGCGCTCGCCGATGCGCAGTCCGCCGTCACCGGCTACCACGGCTCCGGCGGCAGCACCGACCCGCAGCTGACGTCGCTGATCTCGAGCGCACAGGCGGCGCAGGCGACGCTCAACGACGCCAACAAGCAGCTGCGCAGCGACCAGCAGCTGCTCGAGTCGCCGGGCACGACGAACCTGATCAGCGTCACCGACCAGGCGTCCACGCCCACCAGCCCGGACGGCGTGAAGAAGACGAAGCTGCTGATGTTCCCGGCCGCGGGCATGCTGCTCGCGATCAGTCTCGCGGCCGCGCTCTTCGGCTTCGTGCTCCGCACCGACAACAGCATCCGCGTCGCGGAAGACCTGCAGGCGCTGCCCGGGCTGCTGCTCCTGGGCTCGGTGCCGGACGTCAGCAACCTCAAGAAGCGAAACTGGCCGCGCCACTTCTTCCGGCTGGCGGTCACGGCTCTTGGCAGCACAGTGCAGCGCTAGCGGGGGCAGGACAGGAGTATGAGCTTGGAGCAGACACGACCCTGGGAAGCAGCGCGGAACGAGACCGCCTGGGGCAAGAAGTGGTCCCCCGCCCTCGCCCAGATCGATGACCTCACCCTGACCGCGCCCGTGTTCGGCGTCATCGAGGAGCGCTTTCGCCAGATCGCAGCCCGTTGCCTCGACATGACCAGCGAGGCGGGAAGCCAGTCGATCGCCATATCGAGTGCGACTGCGGGCGAAGGCAAGACGACGGTTTCGATCGGGATCGCGTCGGCCGCCGCCCGCAACCTCGGCAGCGACGTCCTCATCGTCGAGACTGACCTGCGCCGTCCGCAGCTCGCGGACGACTTCCGCATCGAGGCGAACCTCGGCCTCGCCGACTACCTGTCGGGCGAAGTCGAGCTCGAGCCGGTGATCCAGCCTACGCGTATGGAGAATGTGTGGCTGCTGCCCGCCGGCCGGCCGTCGGCGAATCCCGGACCGCTGCTCCGCTCGAAGACGTTCCAGGAGCTGCTGAAGAACCTGCACGAGGCATACGGCACGATCATCATCGATGCGCCGCCGCTGCTGACGTCTCCGCACGCCGCCGTGATCGCGCGCCAGGCCGAGGCGCTGCTGCTCGTCGCGCGCGCCGGGCGCACCCACATCCAGGATGCGGCGCAGGCACTGAAGGCGGTCGGCGATGTGCCGGTGCGCGGCATCGTGCTGAACGGGACGCGCGAGTGGCTCCCGGGCTGGGTCTCGCGCTTCCTCGGTGTCTCGCGCTTCGCGATCGAGTAACCCGCATGAAGCTCTATCTCGCGTTCATCCTCGTCTTCGCCGTCCTCGGCATGTTCACGCGGGCGGTCGGCGCCTGGACGTACCTGCTGATCGCCGGGTCGGCCGTCATCCTCGCCGGGTTGTATCTCTTTAGCCAGCGCGCCTGGGCATGAGCGCCTACGCCCCGGGCTACTACCGCTCGACGGGCGACCAGTTCGCGCCTCTCCTGATCGTCGGACTGATTGTCGCCCTCGCGCTCGCCGGACTGCTCGTCATCGCGGGGGCAACGGTCGCGGTCGTCGCGCTTGCGGGCCTGGTGCTCGCCTGCGCCGTGCTCGTCCGGCCCGCGCTCGCCGTGTATGCCGTCATGCTCGCGGTGGTGTTCGGCGACTTCCACCTCAGCGACCAGAACCAGGCGGCCGGCTCGCTGATGTTCGAGTCGCTCGCGAAGTACGGCATCAACTTCACGCCGGCCGAGGTGCTGCTGATCTGCGGCCTCGTTGGCCTGCTCATCCGGCTGACCTTCGATCCGTCGCTACGGTTCCGTGCGGGCGCGCTGTTCACGCCAGTGATGCTGCTCGTCGCGGCGGTGCTGCTTGCCTGCGCCGTTGGCATTTCGCGCGGCGCCGACATGCAGACGCTGCGGCAGGAGGTGCGCGGCCTCTTCTACGTGCCGGTCCTCTACCTGCTCGTGACGCACTTCTTCGCCCGCCGCGAGCGCTTCCTCTACCTGATGAGCGTGTTCGTCATCGCGGTCAACATCGCGTCGATCGAGAACATCTACCGCTATTACACCCAGGTCCGAACGTACCAGCTCGACCTGTCGCCCAGCCTGGCATTCGCGCACGAGAACTCGCTGCTCTGCGCGGGGGCGATCATCCTGATCCTCGCGCGCTTCGTCTGGGCGAAGCACCCCATGCGTGAGTGTAAGTACCTGCTCCTCGTGCCGCTGCCGCTTGCCGCGATGCTGGTAATGCACCGCAGGGCGGGCCTCGTCGCACTCGACGGCGGCATCGCGCTGCTGTGCCTGGTGCTGCTGCGACAGAAGATGCACACGTTCCTCATCTTCGTACCGCTGGGCCTGCTCGTGTTTGGCGTGGTGGTCGCCGCCACCTGGAACAACCCGGGGAGCAGCGGCGAGCTCGCGCGCGCGGTCCAGAGCGTAACGAACAGCAACCAGCTCTCCGCGCGCGACCAGTCGTCCGACCTGTATCGCGCGCGCGAAGAGCTGAACATCCGCATGAACATCGAGGCGGCTCCTCTCGTCGGGAAAGGCTTTGGGCGCCCGTACACGTTCTATGTCCCCGTGACGGACCTCAGCGCAGACTGGCCGCTGTGGGACTCGGTCCCGCACAACTCCGTGCTCTGGTTCTGGCTCGATGCCGGCATCGCCGGGTTCATCGCCCTCACGCTTCTCTTCGCAGCGTCCATGATGCGCTCGCTGCAGCTGCTGACGACGCTCGCCGACCCGCTGAAACCGTACGCCTTCGCGATGGGCGCGATCGTGTTCATGTTCTTCATGTACTCGTGGGTGGACCTTGGGCTCATCACGCCAAGGACGCTGGCATTGTTCGCGCTCGCTCTCGGGGGGATCGCCGTCCTCTGCGAGCCGGACCTCAACCGGCCGTCACCCGCTCCGGACCCGGAGGCAGGATGATGCACGCGCACCCGAAGGCGCCCGCGGTCCGGTTCTCCACGCGGCACCCAGGCGCGCTCAACGGGTCCTCAACAGGCCCGGCATAGCCTTCGTTCTGTAAACCGCGCGATCGAGAGGACGGACGATTGACGACCCTGGCCACCAGATCCTCCGGACGGAAGCGCCGCGACAAGACGGTCGGCGTGGCCATCGTCGGTTGTGGCTACTGGGGACCTAACCTCATCCGTAACTTCTTCGACACGCCCGGCTGCCGCGTCGTGGCCGCGTGCGACCAGGCGGACGACCGGCTCGCTGCCATCACCCGCCGGCATCCAAGCCTGGAGCCGATGCGCGCCTTCGACGACGTGCTGCGGAGCGACGACATCGATGCCGTCGCCATCGCAACGCCCGTCCACACGCACTACGAGCTGGCGCGGCGCGCCCTCGAAGCCGGCAAGCACGTGCTCGTCGAGAAGCCGATGACGACGACCGTGCGCGAGGCCGAGCAGCTCGTCGAGCTCGCCGAATCGCAGGCGCTCACGCTGATGGTGGACCATACCTTCGTCTACACCGGCGCGGTGCGGCGCATCAAGCAGATGGTCGACACGGGCGAGCTCGGCAACCTGTACTACTACGACTCCGTCCGCATCAACCTCGGACTCATACAGCACGACGTCAGCGTGATCTGGGACCTGGCCGCGCACGACCTCGCGATCATGGACTACCTCATCGAGCAGCGCCCGGTCGGCATCAGCGCCATCGGCTCGACGCACTTCCCCGGCGGCACGCCGGATGTCGCCTACCTCACGGTGCACTTCGAGGACGCGATGATCGCGCACTTCCACGTCAACTGGCTCTCGCCGGTGAAGGTCCGCCAGGTGCTCATCGGCGGCGACCGCCGGATGGCGCTGTATGACGACATCGAGGCCACGGAAAAGGTGAAGGTCTACGACCGCGGCGTGCAATGGAGCGACGATCCCATGGAGGCGCGCCGGCACGCGCTCGTCGGCTACCGCTTGGGCGACATGTTTGCGCCCGTGCTCGATCAGACCGAAGCGCTGCGCAACGAGTGCGCGCACTTCATCGACTGTGTGCGCAGCGGCATACGCTCGGAGACCGATGGCCACGCCGGCCTGCGTACGGTGCGCATGCTCGCGGCCGCGGAAGAGTCCATGAACCGCCAGGGTTCCCTCGTGTCGCTCGATGCCTGAGACCACCGTCCCGTTCGTCGACATGCAGGCGCGCATCGCTCCCATCCGGGACGAGCTGCTCGAAGCGTGTGCGCGGGTCATCGACAGCGGCGTCTTCGTCATGGGGCCAGAGACCGAGGCGCTCGAGGCCGAGTTCGCGGCGTACTGCGGCGTCGGGCATGCCGTCGCCGTCGCGAACGGCACCGCCGCGCTCCAGCTCGCGCTGCTGGCGCTCGGCATCGGCCCCGGTGACGAAGTGATCACCGTCGCGAATACGTTCATCGC
>DASUKS010000179.1:0-4877 GCA_036278595.1 Dehalococcoidia bacterium | reverse complement strand
GGGCCTCGGGCAGCAAACATCAGACGTCGGCGGGGCTGCGCGGCCCCAAGGACTCACTGCCAACGACCACCAACCACGCCGGAGGTGCGCGCCATGAAGTTCAACCACGTGGGCATACCGACAAACGGCAGGTTCGAGGGGGAGATCAACCTCCCGCACCTGAAGATCACCTGCAACGACCACCAGGACAACCCGTACGGCGTCCAGTGGATGCGTTACTGGGACGACGCGCCTTATCCCGAGCTGGTCAAGACCGTCGCGCACGTGGCGTTCGAGGTCGACGACCTCGATGCGGCGATCGTCGGGCAGAAGGTGATCATCGAACCCAACAGCCCGAGCAAGGGCGTGCGGGTGGCATTCATCGAGGTCAACGGCGCGCCCATCGAGTTGCTGCAGATCGACCACGAGCAGCGCCCCGACCTACGGTAGGTGGTCGTTGATCGGTGGGGAGCGGGGGAGCGGCACGGGCGGATGCCCGTTGACGGGGTTGGCGGCCAACTAGCGGTCGAAGCGCGCGAGCGCGGCCTCGATCGCCGTGCGCACCATGTCGCCGTACGGCCCTTCGGGGAGGGCGCCGGTGCAGTCGGATGCGAGACGATAGTAGCGCTTCGCATCGTCGCGGTTGCCCAGGTCCTCGTACGACTTGCCGAGGTTGTGATACAGCGACGGGTAGAACTGCCGGATCTGCTCGTCGGTCACGCGCCCGGCACAGTCGAGCGCGGTCTGGTTCCAGGCGAGCGTGTCCTCCGGCGTCGGCTGGTGCCTCGCGACGTAGTGCGCCGCCACGCACGCCTCGTACTCGTCCGTGCGCGTGTCCCACGCCTGCGCGAACAGCGCCCGCGCCCGGTCGACGTCGCCGCCGGCCTCCGCCTGCATCCCGTCGGTGCACAGCTTCACGATGGGATTGTCGTTATCCACGCGCTCCTCCTCCTCCTGCGTCGGTCGCGCAGCATACCTGCCTCGGACGAGAGGGAAGTAGCGTGCGCAGCGCGGGGAACATAGCGTTCAGTCACTTCGCATCTCGCACGCCCCTGGAGACGACCCATCGATCGGCCTCCGCCTCCACGTGTAACGAAAGGGTTCGGGCGAAACGTTCCGCTTTGTGAATCACGGATCAATTCGTGAATTTGACATCAGGTGGTATATTGTCGCGTAACTCACCTCTCCGTTCTTCTCTCTGTCCTCTACGCGGGCACCGTCGGGCAGTCCAGAACCTGCGGACTATCGCGGAGGCATCGGATGCCAGACCCGAAGGGTCCCGGACCCACGGTCAACGGTCACGAATGGATACGCATCGCCGTCGGGCGCGTGTGCCAGCTCTGTATGGCGGTACAGGTCGACGGGGAGTTCGACGACGGGCTCCCCTGCGAGCCCGAGCATGCAAAGGCGTCTGGCAACGAGGGCCACGCAGCCGGTCGCGAGCCGCGACTGTGAGCGGCCGCTAAAACGGCTGGAACTCGGCGAAGTACACCATCACCGGGATCAGGAACAGGATCACGAGCGCAAACACGATCGGCACGTTGTCGTTCAGCAGCTCCTGCAGCTCGGGCGACTGGACGTTCTTCTTGCGCGACTTCAGCACTTCGGTCTGCACGCGATTCAGCGAGTGCCCGAGGATTGGGATGCAGAAGAACAGCACGAAGAGATACGTCAGCTCGAGCGCGACGAGCCAGCCCGTCGTGAAGAAGTTGAAGCCGATGTTCCCCGCCAGCGCCAGGCCGGACGCGCCGACCGCGATCGTGCCCGGCAGCAGCCCCGCCTTGTGTCCCGTCGTCGCATCTTCCATCGCCACGAGTTGCCGCTCGATGTCCGTCTCCCGCCAGGCGTGCCACAGCGGCACCATGACGGCGCCCAGCCCGAACATCATGTAGAAGAGGCAGATGAAGTGCAGCCAGCGGAGGATGTCGGTTCCGGTCACGCTCCGCCGGCACCGCCTGCCGCGACGCGCTCCCGTCCCGCGATCATGCCCGCATCCCGCGCGCTGCGGAGATTCTTCGCGGCAGCGACGAACTCCCGGAACAGCGGCTGCGGGCGGTCGGGGCGCGACCGGAACTCCGGGTGGAACTGCGAGCCCACCATGAACGGATGATCGACGATCTCCGAGATCTCGACGAGCGAGCCGTCCGGCGACGTGCCGCTCGCGATCAGGCCCGCGTCCGCGAGCTGCTCCCGATATGCGTTGTTGAACTCGTAGCGATGACGGTGCCGCTCAACGACCTCATCGACCCCGTACGCGGCCGCCGCGCGCGTGCCGGGCACGAGGCGGCAGGGATAGCCGCCGAGCCGCATCGTGCCGCCCAGGTCTTCGACGCCCATCTGCTCGCTCAGCAGGCTGATCACCGGGTGCGGCGTCTGGCGGTCGACTTCGGTCGAGTTGGCCCCGGTCAGGCCGAGCACGTTGCGTGCGTACTCGATCACCATCATCTGCATGCCGAGGCAGACGCCGAGGTACGGGATGCGGTGCTCGCGCGCGTAGCGCGCGGCCTCGAGCTTGCCCTCGATGCCCCGGCCGCCGAAGCCCGGGCACACGAGGATGCCGTCGGCGCCGTCCAGCAGCGCGTTCGCCGGCTCCTGTTCGAGGCGCTCGGAGTGCACCCACTCGATGTTGACGTGCACCTGGTGCGCGATGCCGGCGTGGATCAGCGCCTCCTTGATCGAGAGGTAGGCATCGTGCAGCTCGACGTACTTGCCGACGACGGCGACGTTCACCTCGCCGTGCGGGTTCTCGAGCCGGTCGACCATCTCGCGCCAGGAGGCGAGGTCGCGCGGCGCCGCATCGAGCCCCAGGTGCTCGATGACGACGTCGCCCAGGTTCTCGTCCTGGAGGACGATCGGCACCTGGTAGATGCTGTCCATCGTCGGGAGCGAGATCACCGCACGCTCTTCGACGTCGCAGAACAGTGAGATCTTGCGCCGGATCTCGGCCGTGACCTCGTGGTCCGCCCGGCAAAGGATGACGTCCGGCTGGATGCCGGCGCTGCGCAGCTCGCGGACGCTGTGCTGCGTCGGCTTCGTCTTCAGTTCGTTCGTGGAGCCGACGTGCGGCAGGAACGTCACATGGATGGAGAGCGTATCCTCCTGGCGCTCCTCGCGCCGGATCTGGCGGATCGCCTCGAGGAACGGCTGGCCCTCGATGTCGCCGACGGTGCCGCCGACTTCGACGATCACCACCTGCGCCTCCGTCTCGCGGCCGATGCCGCGGACGCGCGCCTTGATCTCGTTCGTGACGTGCGGGATCGCCTGGATGGTCCCCCCGAGGAACTCACCCTTGCGCTCCTTGGCGATCACCGACTGGTAGATCTGGCCCGTAGTGACCGAGCTGGCCTTCGTCAGCTCCTCGTCGATGAATCGCTCGTAGTGGCCGAGATCCAGGTCGGTCTCGGCGCCGTCGCTCGTCACGAAGACTTCGCCGTGCTGGTAGGGCGACATCGTGCCCGGGTCGACGTTGAGGTAGGGGTCGAGCTTCTGGATGGAGACGGAGATATCGCGGGACTTGAGGATGCGGCCGAGGGCTGCGGTCGTGATGCCCTTGCCGACGGAACTAACGACGCCGCCGGTCACAAAGATGTACTTCGGCATATGCTCCAGCAGGCGGTGGGGGCCGCACAAACACAAAGGCGGCACTTCGGGGAGTGCCGCCCACCAGCAATATTATCGATCTCCGAGGACGTGAACAAGGCGTCGGCATCGCACGCGAGTACGGAGGGCTATGAGCGCGATGTTAGAGGTTGGACGTTGGATGTTCGACGCCGCGCGCTGCGCGCGGGGAGTGAGGGCACTCGGCGGCAGTGGAAGCCGGGGTCAGAGGTCGACGCGGCTCGTAAGACCGCCTCCGTCTGGACTCTCCAGCCTGCCGGTCGCTCTACCCCGCAAGGTACTGCCCCGCCCAACGGGAGCGAACCGCGATGCTCGCGACGATGTTCTGGAGCAGCCCGGCCCCGCGAAACTGCGCGGGCAGGAAGGCGGCGTAGGTCACGCTGCCGTCGCTCGCTGCAACACACCAACCACCGAGCAGGTGCGCGCGCACGAACTCACGGCCCGACGCCTCTGCACGATTAAGCTTCGACGCTATCTCCGCGGCCTCCGCACGCGGCCAAGACGATGGCAGACTGAGCGTCATGAGCGCTCCGGAACCGACCTGCGGGTGCGGGGTCATCGCCTCAAGGTTGAAGAGCGAGGTTCCGCGCCCGCCGAGCACCGCCGGTGTCTCATCGGTAAACCCAAACTCGGCGGTCATGCCAAGCCGGGTTTCGGTTACGAGGATCCGGTTGGCCTGAACCATGCGGACGATGCCATCGACGTCCGGGCCGTACGGCGAGATACCCTGTCCGCTGCGCGCGAACATGGCAATCGCGTTCAGCATGTCATCCGGCTCTCGTCGTGGACCGGAGCGCGGGTGGTGCGACGAATTGGGCTGGGCGTGAAACAGCTCCGCGAGCCCATCGACCTTGAGGTGCGCATCTGCGGCCTGTATCGCCACGGCGCCTTTGAGTAGATGCGCAGCGAAGCGTACGGTCTCGGCGTGGGCATAGACCGCACACGCGAGAGAGATCGTCCGGCGCTCCGGCTCCCACACCAAAGCGTTCATCGTCGCCATGGCGTTCAACAGCGCGACCTTTTCGGTGACGTCTGGAGTGGCCGGGACATCCTTCAGGAAATCCGTCTCAGCCCGTACGCGGGTGATGGAGAACCCGTCGTCAGTCACCGGGTCGTCGGCGACGACGCGCTGTGCGAGACGGTGCCCCCACCATGTGAAGCGGTTCGGCTCGCGGATGCTCCATTCCGCATCGATCTGCATCGCACGGAACACCTCGTCCAGGATCTGTTCGCCGAGTCGCATGGGTGTACCTCCATCGTATGCGTCGTCATCGCCATGC
>DASUKS010000178.1:0-14347 GCA_036278595.1 Dehalococcoidia bacterium | reverse complement strand
TGCCCTTCGGCTTGACTCGTTCCGCCCCGGGGAATGCAGGTAACTGTTTGGGCGGCGTGGCGTATTTCTGCGTGCAGTACTGCGTATCGCAAGGCGAGGCGACGAGCCCAAGAGCCGCGAGTCCAAGTGGGACGGCGACTTCCGCCCCGAGCAAGCGTGCCGCTGCAGTCGCGATGCCGAGCGTCTCGGCCCACGATGCGCCGTCGCCGGGAAGCGGGTAGCCGCACGAAGGGCCTGGACACACTGGCAGCGACGATGCGACTGGCGCCGCCGGCCCTCCGCCGCAAGCGGCCGGGTTCGCCGCGCAGAACTGCAGCGCGGCACGGTATTCCAGCTCCTCTGGCGAGTAAATTCCGCGGGCCGCGAGCTGCTCCAGCGCGACACAGAGTGCGCCGCACGGCGCGCCGGCGTCGTTGGAACCCTTGGCAGGATCTGCGTAGCAGTCGCCCGGGTCGCCGGCGCCGCTCCCGAGGCCCGGCATGACCGGCGCGCACGTGTGTCCGGTCGGGTCCGTGTACCTCAGCGGGTTCCCGTGCACGTAGGCGTAGCGGTTCAGCCCGTCCCCCACGGCATCTGCGCTCACGAACGCCCCCAGCGTCGTGCTGTAGAACCGGGCGTGGTAGTTGTACAGGCCGAGCGTGGCGTCGCCCCACTCGGCGCGCTGGCCGGTGTAGAGCTTGTCCGTCTCGACGATCAGCCCCACCGTGAAGTTGCGCAGCGCGCCGTACGGCCAGTAGGACGCGGTGCTGGCGATGCTGCCGTCAGACGCGAGCGTGCCGACGGCGCTGCCCAGCTGGTCGTGCAGCAGGTAGTCGAGCGTGCCGGTCTGCATGCCGCTCGCATCGGTGACGTTGCGGACCGCGACCGTGCGGCCGCTCATCTCGTAGTACTTCGTCACGCCCACAACCGTACCACTCGCGGCATGATCTTCTTCGTACACGCCTGGCCGGCGTTATTGTAGGCGCGGTCGGTGCGCAGCGTCTCTTGGCCGGCGGGGGTGAGGATGGTTTGTTGCGTCGTTAGCACCTGGCGCGCGCGTTACTTCGATGTGTGGACCCACAGCTTCTCGCCGTCGGTCTCGAAGTCGATCGTGCCGGCATCAGACGTGGTGTAGACGGGGCCGTAGGCGGCGAGGCGGGCGACGACGTCCGGGCGGGGGTGGCCGAAGACGTTGTTTTGCCCGACGGACACGGCAGACGCCCGCGGGGCGACGGCGGCGAGGAACTCCGGCGTGCTCGAGGTGTCGCTGCCGTGGTGCGGCACCTTGAGCACCGTCGCGTGCAGGTCGATGCCGTCGGCGAGCAGCGCGCGCTCGGCCTTCGCCTGGATGTCGGCGGTGAGCAGGAAGCTGACATCGCCCCAGCTCACGCGGATCACGGCGCCGGTGTTGTTGATCTCCGGGTCGACCGCCTCGGTCGCGTCCGGGCCGAGGACTTCGAGCCGCGCGCCGTCGCCGAGGTCGACGCTCATCCCCTGCGTCGCCGTCTCGACCGCCAGCCCTTCGGCCCGCACGCCGGCGAGCCAGGCCCCGTAGCCGGCGGAGGACTCGCGGCCGGGACCGGCGAGCACGCGCTGGACGTCGTAGCGATCGAGCACGTCGAGCAGGCCGTCGAGGTGGTCGGCCTGCGGATGCGTCAGCACCATGAGTTCGATCGAGCGGTCGTACCACGGCAGCTCGTCGCCGAGGCCGCGCAGTACCGCGCGCCCGGGTCCGCCGTCGACGAGGATGTCGGCGCCGGACGGCGTGCGCACGAGGATCGCGTCGCCCTGGCCGACATCGAGCACGCTGACGCGCAGGCGCGCGGGCGCCGAGGGCCGGAGAAGCGCACCGGCGCTGACAGCCAGTACGAGCGCCGGGACGACGACCGCCGCGACCAACGCCCGGTGCCGCATCGGGCGCGACTGCGCGATCGGCGCGGGGGATGTCGGGCGGAAGCGGCGCAGGAGCAGGTACGCAGCGACGGTGATCGCCGAGTACGTCGTCGCCGCCCACGGCGACGTGTAGCCGCCGAGCGTCGGCGCCGCGAACGGGATCGACGCCAGCATGTGCGCGACGGCGAGCCAGTAGGTCAGCGCGTAGTAGGCCGGCGCCGCGAGCGCGAGGTGCGCGTGCGGGATCAGGCCGCCTATCGCGGCGAGCAGCGACCCGCCGAGGATCAGCGGAAACGCCGGCACCACGAGCAGGTTCGCGGGCAGCGCGACCAGCGACAGCCGCCCGAAGTCGAGCGCGATCAGCGGCAATGTCGCCGCGATCGCCGCGATCGTCACGGACAGCGGATCGGCGAACGCCGCGCCAAGCCAGCGCGGCACTTCGTCGGCGCGAAGGAGCCAGGCGAGACCGCCGAGCAGGCAGTGGCGCAGCGGCGACGCGAGATAGACGATGCCCGCCGTCGCGGCGAAGCTCAGCTGGAACGAGACATCGCGGATGGTCGCCGGGTCGAGGCCGCTCATCAGTGCTGCGGCGAAGAGGATCGATGTCAGGCCGTGCGTCGGACGGCCGTTGAGCTGCGCGATGACCAGTAGGATGCCCATGATCGTCGCACGCAGGACCGGCGGCGAGGCGCCGACGAGCAGCGCGTACGCGATCACTGCCGCCACCGAGAGCGCGAGCGCGCGCCTGCGGTTCAGCGCCCACGCAAGCACGATGGTCACGTAGGTCGAGACGAGCACCACGTTCTCGCCGGAGACAACCACGAGGTGGGAGGTGTTGGTGTCGTTGAGGTCGTTCGAGACGTCGGCCGGCAATGCAGATCTTTGGCCGAGCAGCACGCCCTGCGCGAGCGACGCCTGCGGCTCCGGCAGCGCGAGCGCGAGCGCGTGCGACAGGCGCCGGCGGACGGCGAGCGTCATCGCCGTCAGCGGCGCGTCGTCCTCGTGGCCGGTGCTGGCGATGTCCGGATACTGCATCGCGCTGCGGATGCCGCGCCGCTCGAGATAGTCGGCGTAGTCGAACGAAGACGTGCTGTCCGGCGCCTCCAGCATGCCTTCTGCCGCGACGAGATCGCCGGAGCGGTAGTGCGGGAGGATGCCGGTGCGGACGAGCACGGATCCCGAGGCGTGCTGCCAGGTGCCGGCGATCTGCACATCGCGCACGTCGAGCCGCAGCTGCTGGGACGTGTCGGCGAGCTGTGGGTCGCCCGCGACGACGCCGCGGACGCGCATCGCCACGCTGTCGTTGAAGCGCGAGACCGCGTCCGCCGGGACGTGGCCGCGCGCAGCTTCGAACCGGAGGACCGCGCCGGCGAACACGAGCATGACGGCGATCGCCATGAGCGCGATCGAGCGCTGCGGCCGTACCAGGACGGTAGCGACGGCGAGGCAGGCGAGCGCGGGCACGAGCAACCACGCGCCGTGGCCGAAGACGGCGCAGGCGGCGATGCCGGCGAGCCAGGCGGCGGCGAGCCACGCGAGGATCATCCGGGTCCGAGCGCGGAAGCGGGTTCCGGCGGCGTGCGCCCACCAGGGAGTCCGAATCTGGCCCGAAGGCAATCCGTACCGTAGCATGGGCCTCGCCGGGACGCGCCTCGCGCGCTTGTCATCGGCGCACGAGCACAGGGCGAGGGACAGGCACATGGCAACAGGCATCGTCGAGGCGGCGCGCGCACAGGGCCGTACGCTGCTCACCGAGATCGAGGCGAAGCAGATGCTCGAGGACGGCGGCGTCCGCGTGTCGCCGGCGCGGCTCGCGAAGACCGCCGACGAGGCGGCGTCGCTCGCGGAGCAGCCCGGCTTCCCGGTGGTGCTGAAAGTCGTATCGCAGCAGATCACGCACAAGTCGGACGTAGGTGGCGTCGAGCTGAATCTCGGGTCGGCCAGCGACGTGCGCGCGGCGTACGACCGGATTGTCGCTGCGGCGAAGCAGCACGCGCCGAACGCGACGATCGACGGCGTGGCGGTGCAGCGCATGGAGCCGGCGGGCATCGAGGTGATCGTCGGGATGACGAAGGATCCGCAGTTCGGCCCCGTGCTGATGTTTGGCCTCGGCGGCGTGCTCGTCGAAGTGCTGAAGGACGTGGCGTTCCGCGTCGTGCCGATCAACGAGCGCGACGCGCGCCAGATGATTCACGAGATCAAGGGCTATCCGCTGCTCGAGGGCTACCGCGGACACGACCCGGCAGACGTCGCGAAGCTCGAGCAGTTGCTGCTGCGGCTGTCGTCGTTCGTCGAGCAGCACCCGGAGGTCGCGGAGCTCGACCTCAACCCCGTCTTCGCCTACAAAGACGACGCGATCGCCGTGGACGCGCGCATCGTCCTGACGGACGCCTGATCGCCGCTTCCGGCGAACCCGCGGGAGGTGCGATGACCAGCACGCAAGACGCCCAGACACGCATCGCGCCGGAACGGCTGCGGCGCGCGCTGAACCCGCGGACGGCGGTCGTCGTCGGCTCGAAGCGCGCCGACGGTTACATGTGGCTGCGCAACTACAGCACCTTCACCGGCAAGCTGTACTCGGTGCAGATCGACCCGAACGAGATCCCCGGCATCGAGGCGCTCGGCGTCACCAACTTCACGTCGCTGCTCGACGTGCCGGGCGACGTCGACTACGTGATGCTCGCCGTGCCGCGGCCGGTGGCGCCGCGCGTGCTCGCCGACTGCGCGAAGAAGGGCGCCGGCGCCGTCGCGCTGTTCACGTCCGGCTTCGCGGAGACGGGCGAGGAGGAAGGCATCCGCCTGCAGGCCGAGCTGCTGCGCATCGCGCGCGAGGGGGATGTCGCGCTGATCGGGCCCAACTGCATGGGCCTGTACAACCGCAGGCTCGGCATCCGCCAGAGTGCGGAGCAGGGCGCGGGCGAGGCGGGCGAGGTCGGCTTCATCTCACAGAGCGGGACGCACGCCATCAACTTCGGGCTGGTCGGCGAGCAGCACGGCGTGCGCGTCAGCACGTCGGCGAGCATCGGCAACGCGATCGTGCTCGACGTGCCGGACTACCTCGATTATCTCGCGGACGACGCCGACACGAAGGTCATCGCGATGTACATCGAGGGCGTGAAGGACGGCCCGCGCTTCGTGCGGTCGCTCCAGCGCGCCACTGCGAAGAAGCCGGTCGTCGTCTGGAAGGGCGGCGTGACGGCGGCGGGCGCGCGGGCGACGGCATCGCACACCGGATCGCTGGCGACGTCGAGCGCGGTGTTCGGCGCGATCGTGAAGCAGGCGGGCGCGCTTTCGGCCGACAGCCTCGAAGACACGATCGATGTCGTGAAGGCGCTGCTCTACGCCGCGCCCATGGATCGCCCGGCGACCGGCCGCCGCATGGGGCTGATGGCGATGACCGGCGGCCAGTCGGTGGTGATCACGGACGCGTTCGTGACGGCGGGGCTCGAGGTGCCGCGGTTGTCGGACGCGTCGTACGAGCAGCTGAAGTCGTTCTTCAACATCATCGGCGGCAGCTACCAGAACCCGCTCGACATGGGCGGCACGATCGGTTTCGGCGGCTCGGCACAGACGCTCGAGAAGCTGTTCCGGATCCTCGACGCCGACCCGAACATCGACGCGATCGCGATGGAGATGGCGTCCGGCTTCCTGGCGCGCCGCTGGCAGATGGACCCGGCCGCGCTCGATGGCCTGCTGGATACGCTGGTGGCGCACAAGGAGCGCTCGCCGAAGCCGTTCGTCACGGTCCTGCAGCCGCAGCACGTCGAGGACATCGTGGCGCAGGCGCGGCATCGGATGCAGGACCGGGGCCTGGCGGTGTTCCCCTCGTTCGAGCGGGCGGCGCGCGCGCTCAAGCGGGCGATCGACTACCACCGCTTCCGTGCGGGTCTCGACTCGTAGCCTGGCGCGCAATCTTCTTGTCGTGGGCGTATAATCGTCGCGATGAACTGCGAGCTCGCTCTCGACAACCTCAAGCACCTGCGTGAGCAGCTGACAGAGACGGTGCGGCGGCAGAACGACTACGCCGAGAAGTACGTCGCGCTCATCCGCAGGACGAACCCCACGGCGTACAAGGGCGGTATGACCACGCTGCGGCGCCACGCGCGCGACGTCGCGACGCTCGCCCGCGCCCACCGTCGCGCGCTTGAGGAGTACCGCCAGCTGGCGCTCGCGCACGAGCAGCAGCTCGAAGAAGCGCACGTGTAGCGCCTCATTCGACTCGGTCGAGGTGCCTGCTGGTCGCTCGCGCGCGCGCCGCGTAGGCTGTCTGCGTCTCTTCGGATAGCGGACGGAGGTGTGCCATGGGTGTCGTGCGGGGTGAGGTAGCGCCTGGCTTCGAGGCGGTGCGGGATCTGCTCGAGCAGCAGTTCGCCGAAGGCCAGCACATCGGCGCGGGCGTGTGCGTCTACCATCGCGGCGAGCGCGTCGTCGACATCTGGGGCGGCGTCGCGGAAGAGGGCGCCGACCGCCCGTGGGATGCCGACACGATGGCCGTGTCGTTCTCGACCACGAAGGGGCTCACGGCGACCTGCCTGCACATCCTCGCCGACCGCGGGCTCGTACAGTACGACGCGCCGGTCGCCAGGTACTGGCCGGAGTTCGGCAAGAAGGGCAAAGAGCGCATCACCGTCTACCACCTGCTCACCCATCAGGCCGGCCTCGCGCCGCTGCCGGAGGGGATGTACGGCGAGGACGTGGTCGACTGGGAGCGCGTCATCCACGGGCTTGAAGACGAAGAGCCCGCGTGGGAGCCGGGCACCGCGAGCGGCTACCACGCGATCACGTTCGGCTTCCTCGTCGGCGAGGTGGTCCGGCGCGTCAGCGGCAAGCGCATCGGCCAGTTCCTGCAGGAGGAGGTGTGCGCGCCGCTCGGTCTGCACGACATGTACATCGGCGCGCCGGAGAGCGTCGAGCCGCGCATCGCGAAGCTGACGAACCGCATGACGCTGACGCCGGAGATGCTGCAGCAGGCGCAGGCGCGCATGCAGGCGGGCGAGCCGCTCGTCAGCCCGCTGACCGAGCGCGCGATGGGCATGCGGCCCGGCGAGATGATGAACCCGAACCGCGCCGATGGCGGCGAGAACGTCTTCGACACGCCGGCCGCGCATCGCGCGGAGATCCCGGCCGCGAACGGCATCATGTCGGCGCGCGACCTCGCGCGGATGTACGCGTGCCTGACGAACTACGGCGAGCTGGACGGTGCGCGGTTGATGAGCGAAGAGCGCGTGCGCATCATGTCGAAGCAGCAGACGTTCCGTGCGGACAAGGTGATCATGGTCGAAGTCGGCTGGGCGCTGGGCTACATGACGGGCGGCATCGAAGGCTGGCCGTTCGGTCCGCGCGTGACCGCGTTCGGGCACCCGGGTCTCGGCGGCTCGATCGGCTTCTGCGACCCGGAGATCGGGATGGCGTTCGGCTTCACGACGAACGCGCTCGCGGCGGACCTCATCGGCTACGGGCGCACGGCGGCGCTCGCGGAGTCTGCGCGCGTGGCGGCGGAGGCTCTGAGTCCGCACACCGGCGCGAAGTAGGTCTTGCTTAACCACAGGTAGCCATGCCGCAAGAGCGGCGCCCTGGGTAATGAAAATAGTGCGCGTGCCGAGAGACCTAACCCCCGGCCCCTTCCCTAAAGGGAAGGGGAGCTGCAATCGGCGGGCGTCCTTGTGAAGCTCAGGTCCCGAAGCCATTTACAAGACAGATGACACAGACGGCACAGATGGGTGATGCCCCTCGGTGCGCACACCGTCGTCATCCTGAGCAGCGCGAAGGATCTCTTCGATCGCGAGGAAGGCCGTCGTTTAGGGGTCAGGCGGGCGCCGCACGCGCGGTTCCTTGCTACTCGGTTCGTCGTGCTTACGGAGGGATTCTTCGCTGGGCGGTCAGCATGACGGTCGCCCGCGCGCGAACGACACGCCCCGCTCAACATGAGACGTGCTCTCCGCAGAGCGACGTGCGAAGTCAGCGCTTCTTCGTACGCGGGCCGGTGATGTGCTCGAGCGCGCGCCAGGTCTTGGCGTCGAGGGGGATCCAGTCGATGATCAGCAGCTCGTCGACGATGCTCGCGGTCGTGACGATGGAGTCGAAGCGCAGGATGACGCCGGGCGCGTGACGCCACACGACCGGGTACGACCAGTGCTCCTTGCGCGCCCAGTCGATCGGCGTCCGCTCCCAGATCTCGCCGACGCGCTGCACGTATTTCGGATCGCCCGCGGCGAAGCGCCCCATGGCGTCCCTGAAGCGCGGGCCGGGGCGCTCGAAGTCTTCTGGCGCCAGGCGTGACGATTTGAAGACGCCGAGGATCACGGACACCGAGTCGTCGAAGTTCACCAGGTGGTCGGCGTACGAAGGCATGCTCGCCAGCGCGAACGCGTTGCGTTCCGCGCGCGACCCGCGCGAGAGGTCGAGCCCCGTGAGCGCCTCGTACGCGGCGTTCGCCCCGGCGATGTCGCCGATCTCGTCGAGCACGAACGCCGGCCAGGCGTGGCGCGCGCACTCGGCGATCGCCGATTCGACTGTGTGCCAGTTCTCGATGAGCAGCTCGGCATCGACACGGGTATCCGGCGCGAAGCCGGCATCGACCATGACCTGGCGCCGGTCGATGCTGTCGAGCTTGAGCGCGTTGAGGACCTGCGCGAGGTGCTCGCGCTTCGGGCGGCGGCGCCCGTCCTCGTAGCCGCGGATCGCTTCCTTCGAGAGTCCGCAGCGATCGGCGAGCTGCTCGCGCGTCAGCCCGGCCTGGCGCCGCTCGTGGCGGAGACGCTTGCGCCACTCGCCGGACGAGGGGACACCGCGGCCTTCCCGCCGCTTCGTCGCGCTGCGTTTCGCTGCGTCTGCCCTGACCGCCACATCCACATCCCGTCCATCACCCCGGCGTGCGGGCCGGGCACATCCGCATGGCAGTCTAGCCGCGCGCGAGCGCCGCGGGCGAGTTATCGCGATGCGATGTCGGGCGACATTCGTAGATCCTCATTGCGCGGCGCGGCGCGGCGCGCACGCACGTCAGGCGGACGCTTCGCGCGTGGCTTCGCCGGCGAGCGCTTTCGCGCGCTCGAGCAGGTCCTCGAAGCTCTCGCCGTCATCCGGGTACGCGACCGTGGCGATCTGGATCGTGTCGCCGAACGCACTGCGAATCCGCTCTTCGACGATCGCCGCGCCGGTCGCGCCCGTCTCCGGCAGCAGCAGCACGAAGTGGCCGTTGTTGAGGTAGCCGGCAAGGTCGGTGTCGCGCAGGCCGTCGCGGAAGTGCGCCGCGAGCGCATCGATGGCCTCCTTCGTGGCGGCCCAGGCGCTGACAAGCGTGAGCGGTTTGCCGTACCGGCGGGCGCGCGCGATCTCCTCGCCGGCGCGGAGCTGCAGGTACCAGAACGCGATGAGTCCCGTCGCGCGGTCGTAGATGACGAGCCGGCGGCCCGCCGCGGCGACCTCGAGCACCTCTTCGAGTTCGTAGTCGTGGCGCTCCTGTGGGGCGCGCTGGAAGAGTTTCATCGTTGTGTATCGGCTGCCGATGGTACGCGGTTCAGCGCGCGAGGGGAGCCGTCGCCGCGTGTTCAGGCGCGTCGCCGGGCGCCGTCGTATTGGGTTGTGGGTGCCAGCACCCGGTCGCGCTTTCGTATGCGTGTGCGACGCGCGTCGATGTCGGACAGATCCGGAGGCGGCGAGCCGGCGTAGATCTCGCGTTTCATCGACGAGCAGGGGAGGGTGGTATGCAGCGCAACGTCACCATACCGGCGTTCTACGCGGCGCTCGGCGCGCTCGGTCTCATCGCGGCGGTGTTCTTCGCGTTCGGCGGGCGCGCGCCCGCGAGGAGCGTCGAAGCCCAGACTCCGTGCACCACCGCCGCGAGCCCGACGGCGAAGCCGGCAGCGGCGGTCGCGCCCGCGGCCGTTGCCCCCGTGGCGGCGCCGGCGAGCACGCAGCGCCTGCCATCGACGGGGAACGCCGGCATCGTGACCGGCGGCCCGATGCGCGTCTTCGGCCAGCTCGAGACTTGCACGCCGACGAGCGGGCCGGCGACCGCGACGAGCGTGCCGGCGACGGCGACGCCGACCATCAAGCCGACGGCGACCATCGCCCCGCCAGGCATCCCGAACGTCCCAGGCGGTTCCGGCGCGCCGCCCCCTGGCGGCGGCATCGGTCCGATCAGCTACTGAGGCATCGGCGGTTGGGTGGGTGCAGCATGTGGGGCGAGTGTGGTACCCCCGGCAGGACTCGAACCTGCGCACATGGTTTAGGAAACCACTGCTCTATCCTCTGAGCTACGGGGGCGTCGGGATCAGGATATCGGAAGTCGCACGAGGGAGATCGGGCGTGCGCTGCGCGGAAGCCGCGTCTCGGTCGGCAGCGGCCAGAGTGCGCGTTAGCGCTTGCCGCCGAAGATGCCGCCGAGGAGGCCGCGTGTGATCTGGCGGCCCAGTTGGCTGCCCGCCGAGCGCATCGCGCTCTTCATCACCGACTCCACCAGGTCGTCGTTGCGCGACTTGCTGTGCCTCTCGGTGCGCGCCGCTTCCTTCTCCGACTTGTCCTGAGCCTCCGCGGCCGCGGCCTGCTGCGTCTTCTCGTCGGCGCGCACCTTGAGCTTCTCGAACGCCGACTCGCGGTCCACCGCGTTCTCGTAGTGTCCGTAGAGGACCGACGACGAGATGATCTGCTTGCGCTGGTCCGGCGTGATCGCGCCGATCTGGCTGTGCGGCGGCACGACGAGCGCCCGCTCGACGACGGACGGGATGCCTTTTTCGTCGAGCATCGAGATCAGCGCCTCGCCGACGCCCAGCTCGCCGATCACCGTCTCGACATCGATCTTCGGGTTCCCGCGGAACGTCTCCGCCGCCGCTTTTACCGCCTTCTGGTCGCGCGGCGTGAAGGCGCGCAGCGCGTGCTGCACGCGGTTGCCGAGCTGGCCGAGCACGATGTCCGGGACGTCGAGCGGGTTCTGGCTGATGAAGTACACGCCGACGCCCTTCGAGCGCACGAGCCGCACGACCTGCTCGATCTTGTCGAGGAGCACCTTCGGCGCGTCATCGAAGAGGAGGTGCGCCTCGTCGAAGAAGAAGACGAGCTTCGGCTTCTCCGGGTCGCCGATCTCAGGCAACGACTCGTAGAGCTCGGAGAGAATGCTCAGCAGGAGCGTCGCGTACGTCTGCGGCATCTGCATGAGCTTGTCCGCGGCGAGGACGTTCACCATGCCGCGGCCCTGCGCATCCGTCTGCAGCAGGTCGTTGATATCGAGCGCGGGTTCGCCGAACAGCCGGTCGCCCTGCTGCTGCTCGAGCGCGAGCAGGTTGCGCTGGATCGCGCCGACGCTCGCGGCCGAAATGTTGCCGTACTGCGTCTGAAACTCGCTCGCGTTGTCGCCGGCGTACTGCACCATGGCGCGCAGGTCTTTCAGGTCGAGCAGGAGAAGGCCGTTGTCGTCCGCGACCTTGAAGATGATCTGCAGCACGCCCTCCTGCGTGTCGTTGAGGTTGAGCAGGCGTGAGAGCAGCAGCGGCCCCATTTCCGAGATGGTCGTGCGCACGGGATGCCCCTCTTCGCCGAGCACGTCCCAGAACGTCACGGGGGAGGCGCTGAACCCGTAGTCACCGAGCGACATCTGCTGCAGCCGCTCCGCGATGCGCGGCGTCGCCGATCCCGGCTGGCTGATGCCCGCGAGGTCGCCCTTCACGTCGGCGACGAAGCTCGGCACGCCGATCCTGCTGAACGCCTCCGCGAGTACCTGCAGCGAGACCGTCTTGCCGGTGCCGGTCGCCCCGGCGATCAGCCCGTGGCGGTTCGCCATGTTCGGCAGCAGCACGAGGTCGTGGTCGCTCTTCGCGACGAGCAATGGGTCAGGCATGTATCGACACCTCTCGAGCCGAAAATCGGGCACGGCGGCTGCCCTGACGCGCGACCAACGCGCCTCATCGTATCCGGAGCGATGCGTCACTTCACGCTGCGAGCGCGTCAGTCGACGGTGCCGATGTCCTGGTCGAAGGCCATGAGGATGAGGTCGGCCTCCAACTCGTGGTGGCGCTGGATCGCGGAGGCGAGGCGGCGGCCGTGCATTACGACGTCGGTGTCAGCGACGCCGCTGTCCGCGTTCGCCAGGATGTCGGAGAGCTCCGATGCCTGTCGCGAGGCCGATGCATGGAGCCGGCGTGCGGTCGTGACCTCGTGCGAGCGGCCGAGGGTGATCTCGATCTCCACGAGCAGGCCGGTGGAGGATTCGGCCGACTCGGCGTGTCCGGCGAGGCAGGCGATCAGCGGCGCGAGCTCCCCTTCGATGCGCCGGCGCCACGCGGGCGTGCCCGGCGCCGCAAGCGAGGCTTCGAGCCCGGCGAGGCAGCCGGAGATGGCGTGGTGCTCGGCGTTCGTGCGTTCAGCGAGTTCCCGCTGGTGCGTTCGGCTCGTCATACGACCCTCCATCTCGTTGCGCCCTCAGGATCCCGAACGCGCCGGGCGAAGCCAAGGGCCGTATGGCACGACGGACCGGCGGAGGCTGAACCTTGGACAATTCGCATCGGGCGGGCGGCCCCGGTGCCGCTGTGATGGCAGGCGGCCCGCGGGTAAGCTCACCCAGCGGGCTGCGCCGGGGATCGAGTGGAAGGCGCGGTCGTGGGAGGTGCGATATGTCGCGTTCGGTGATCTGTCTTGCGCGCGCGCTCGGTGCGCTGGGTGAGGAAACGGGCCATGCCGTCGCCGAGCGGCTCGGCTACCAGTACATCGATGACGAGATCATCGACGGGGCAGCGGAGCGCGCGGGCGTCTCGCGCGAGACGATGGCGAAGGCCGAGCGGCCACCGGGCCTGCTGTCGCGGATCGTCGAAGGCCTCGCGCTGTCGGGCACGAACGAAGCGACGATGGCGTACTTCGCCGGCACCGCCGCGTACGTGCCGGTACATCGGCAGTGGGAGCCGCACGCCGAGCTGAGCTACGAGCAACTGATCCAACAGGTGATCGTCGAAATCGCGAACCGGGAGAAGGCGGTGATCATGGCGCACGGCGCCGCGATCTGCCTGCGCGGCCGCGACGAGGTTCTGCGCGTGTTCGTGACGGCATCGCCGGATGTACGGGCGCAGCGCATCCAGGAGGGCGGCGAGAAGGCAGGCGCGAAGGCGATCTCAGCGTCGGACCGTGCGCGGCGCGACTACCTGTGGCGCTTCTACGCCGTGCGGCAGGAGTCGCCGCTCGACTACGACCTCGTGCTGAACACCGACAACCTGACGCCGGCTGCGGCGGCCGCGATCATCGTCGCGGCGGCGAGCTGATCGACGGGCGCGGCCTTGCGCATCTATCGGCCTCTCCCTGGTGCCGCGCGGATGACGTGCGCAGCGAAGCCATGCCCGGCGTGACCGACGACGCATTCGTCCCGGGCGCGTACTGGACACCCGAACGCGCGCGCGACGCGATCGCGCGCATGCACAAGGTGTTGCGCGAGCCCGCGACGGCCGCCATGTTCGAGGCGGACCCGAGAGACGATGGCGGCGTGCCGGAGGAGATGATCGCCGCGGCGGCGGGCGAGCACGCAGCGAGCGCGGCGTCGCTCGACCGGGCGTCCTGCCGCTACCGCCGCGCGCGGCCCGACGACGTGCCGCGCATGGCCGCGCTGATCGCGTCGGCGAACCTGCCGCCGCTGTTCATCGATGAATTCCTCGGCGGGTTCGTCATCGCGGACTGCGCCGGCGAGATCGCCGGCGTCGGCGGGCTCGAGATTTACGGCGAGAGCGGTGTGATCCGCAGCATCGTAGTCGATGAGCGGGCGCGCGGCTGGGGCCTCGGCCGCGCGATGTCGGAGCTGCTGATCGAGGATGGTCGAGCCGCGGGCGCCCGCACGCTCTACCTGATGACGGAAGCTGCGCTCAGATTCTGGAAGCATCTGGGGTTCGAGGAGATCGCGCTCGATGCCTGGCCGCCGGAGCCGCGCGCGTGCTGGCAGTGGCAGTTCGTCTCGCGCCATCGCGCCGCCATGCCTGAGGTGCACACGATGCGGATGCCCATCCCGCCGCGCCGTAGCCTCGCGGGCCCTCGCCCGCTCGATTAAGGGCCGAATGAGCGCCCGCGGACGGCAGTCTGAGGGAGACGGCGCGGCGGCGTCAGGGAGCGCCCGCATGCCAGCGCAGCTCTCGGCGTGCGACACCGATGCTCGTGTTGATCCTCGACAGGACGGCTGCCATCGAACGCATCGTGGCGCTCGCGACGGAACCGCGGCTGCCGGAGCAGTTCATGCTCGGGATGCCCGCTGATCCGTGGCGCATGCTCGACCTCGTGATGCCGGCGCTCGTTTCGCACCCCGACGGCGTCGCGCGTCAACGCGAGCCTGTGCTCGCTGGCGCGCGGCACGTGGGCCCGGCGTGGTGATCGGGCCGGCGGAGCGGTTCGCTGTCGCAGGAACGACATTGCGCGCGGCCCAGCCGCACGCCCGACTCAGGCCGTAATGATCTGAGCTAACGGAGAGATTCTTCGCTGCGCTCAGAATGACAGCGTGCTCCGCTCCAAACGA
>DASUKS010000177.1:0-39910 GCA_036278595.1 Dehalococcoidia bacterium | reverse complement strand
CCGCCATGACGATGGCCAGCGTGCGCAACGAGCTGTCGCGCGAATCGAGCGACTTGCCGGTCTGGATGAAGCCATCGAGCTGGCCGTTCCCGTTGTAGACCGGGACGGTGTGAAGCCGGACGTCGTGCCCGTTTAGCTCTTCGGAGCGCCACGCGGCCCTGCCCTGTCGCGCCTGCACAATCGACTGGCCGTCCGGGAGCCCCTCCGTCGGCAGCTTCCCGGGGTTCGCCGCCATCGACCCGTTGGGGTTCACGAGCAGGATGAACACGTCGGCAGAGCGGCCGAGCGAGGCGTCGCTCAGGACGCCGCTGATGTCGGCGGCGCTCAGCCCGGCGCCCTGCGTGCCGGCGGGCTCTTTGGCCTCGCTGCTGGCGAGCACGAGCTGCGTCTGGGCCGTGACGTCGCTGATCGCGCTGTCGACTTCATCCGACAGGCGACGGTCCACCCAGAGGAAGACCGCGATGCCGATGACGACGAACACGATGGTGAACGCCAGGACGTACCAGGCCGTGAGCCGCCAGCGAAGAGCTTCAAACATTTACGCGCTAAGCGTATATCCGACTCCGCGCACCGTGCGAATCATCTGCGTCTTGAATCCCTTGTCCACCTTGTTGCGCAGGTAGTGGACGTAGATGTCGACGACGTTGCTGGCGAAGTTCCGGTCGTACTGCCAGACGTGATCGAGGATCTGCGCGCGCGTGAGCACTTGGCCCTGGTGACGGAGCATCAGCTCCAGCAGTTGGAACTCCTTGACTGTCAGCTCGATCTCCCGCCCGTTGCGGATGGCGCTGTGCTTCGAAATGTCCAGCACGAGGTCGCCGGCGCGCAGCTGCCCTCCCGCGGCGGCGCGGCCGCGCCGGCCGAGCGCCCTGACGCGCGCCAGGAGCTCGGCAACGGCGAACGGCTTCACCATGTAGTCGTCGGCGCCGCAGTCCAGGCCCTTCACGCGGTCGGTCACGTCCGCCCGGGCCGTCAGCATTAGCACCGGCATGTCGCTACCGTCGCCGCGGATGCGGCGGCAGACCTCGAACCCGTCCATCTCCGGCAGCATGACATCGAGGATCATGACGTCGTACGGCTGCGCCGCCGCCTCGCCGAAGGCGCCTTTGCCGTCTCCGACGATCTTCACCTGGTGCGACTCCTCCTCGAACACGCGCTTGATGGCGCGGGCGAGCCGCAGGTCGTCTTCCGCTACGAGAATCCTCATCGAACACCTCCTGGTTACGGAGATGTTATTCCAGAAAGATTGGAATACGATTGGATACTGCTTGATTTGCGCAGCTATGCGACGCGTTCGAAGTGTATCTTCGGCACGTCTGCCTCGTCGAACTCGAGGACGCGATCTTCTCCGAGCGCGGCGAACGCCTCGTACGAGCGGCGGACGTCGGCCAAGAGCGCCCCAGTATCGACGCCGAAGGACTGCGGCAGGAAGGGTTCGATCTTGTCGGCGGCGGCCTCGAGCAGCTTGAGGATGCCCGGGTATTCGCGGCGGGCGTAGTGCACGAAGGCGGCGGCAAGCTGAATGACGCCCTGGAAGAACTGCCGCTCGGGCCAGGGCGTCACCATCCAGAGGTCCTCGAGCGTCTCATGCGACTCGAAGTAGTACCCGTCGTTAAACTCATCCAGCGCCCGGTAGAACTCGCTCAGCCGCGACTGAAGCTGCTCCGGTGACAGCAGTGGCTGGTTACGAAACGGCGCCTTCGCCACGCGGCTCCCTCGAGGAACGCTGTGCTCAAGTCCGGCATTCGCTATTGTACTGCCCGAATCACGGCCGGCCGGAGAGGAGCAGCGATGAAGGCAGTCCGAGTCCATCAGCCCGGCAGCGCGGCGAACTACGTGTACGAGGACGCGCCGGATCCGACGGCCGGCCCCGGCGAGGTGCGCGTCCGCGTGAAAGCGGTCGCGCTGAACCACCTGGAGGCGTGGGCCGCGAAGGCGCCATCGAGCGTGCGCTACAACGCCCCGCGGATTCTCGGCGCCGACATCGCAGGCGTGGTGGAGGATGTCGGAGCCGGGGTGACGTCGACGCGCCCGGGGGACGAGGTCATGCTGCACCCGGGCGTGAGCTGCGGCGTCTGCGAGGCCTGCCTCGGCGGCGACGACAACCTCTGCGCCCAGTACCGTCTGCTCGGGCAGGGCCGCGACGGCGGTCTCGCTGAGCTCGTCGTCGTGCCGGCGGCGAACGTGATGCCGAAGCCCGCGAACCTCTCGTGGGAGGAGGCGGCGTCGATCCCGCTCGTATTCACGACAGCGCTGCACATGATCCTGACCCGCGCGCACCTTCGCTTCGGCGAGACCGTGCTGGTGAATGCGGCCGGCAGCGGTGTCGGCGTGGCGGCGATTCAGGTGGCGAAGCTGCACGGCGCGCACGTCATCGCGAGCGCCGGCTCGGACGAGAAGCTCGCGAAGGCGAAGGAGCTTGGCGCCGACGAGGTGATCAACTACACCACCGACGACCTCGCGGAGGGCGCCCGGACGATGACGAGCGGGCGTGGCGTAGACATGGTCGTCGAGAACGTGGGCGCGGACATCATGGAGAAGAGCATCAAGGCGCTCGCCCGGAACGGCCGTGTCGTTACCTGCGGCGCCACGGCCGGGAACGACGCCACGTTCAACGTCACGCGATTCTTCCTCGCGCAGCAGACCATCTACGGCTCGTTCATGGGCACGAAGGCGGAGATGCTGCGCTACCTGCCGTGCTTCGCCGACGGGCGGCTGCGCGGCGTCGTCGACAAGGTGCTGCCGCTCGAGCGCACGAGCGAGGCCGTCGAGCGCCTCATCCAGCGCGAGCAGTTCGGGAAGATCGTGCTGGTGCCGTAGGTCACGCCGGCGGCGGGCGCGGCTTGAGCTAGCCGGCGCCGATAGCCGATAGTGCCGGTGACTCGAAGCAGGCAGCAGCGAAGGGCGAACGCAATGCGCATCGGCATCAGCCTCAACGAGGCACCCACACTCGACGCAACGGTCCAGTCGGCGGTCGACGCCGAGAACGACGGCTTCGACAGCCTGTGGATGGCGCACATCTTCGGCTTCGACGCGCTCACGGTGCTGGCGCTCGCCGGCACGCGCACGAAGCGCATCGAGCTGGGCACGGCCGTGGTGCCGGTGTACACGCAGCACCCGTGGGAGCTGGCGCAGCAGGCGGCGACGACGCAATCGGCCACCGGCGGCCGGCTGACGCTGGGCATCGGCCTCTCGCACAAGCCGGTCGTCGAGAACATGTGGGGCATGTCCTACGACAAGCCGGCGCGCTACATGCGCGAGTACGTGTCGGTGCTCGCGCCGCTGCTGCGGGAGGGGAAGGCGGCCTTCACCGGCGAGCTGTTCCGCGTCGCCGGCGGCCTGCAGGTGCCCGGCACGTCGCGCGTGCCGCTCCTGGTCGCGGCGTTGGCGCCGGCGATGCTCAGGATCGCGGGCGAGCACGCGGACGGCACGGTGACGTGGATGACCGGCACGAAGACGATCGAGACGCACGTCGGCCCGCGCATCCGCGAAGCGGCAAAGCAGGCGGGGCGCCCTGCGCCGCGCATCGTCGTCGGGCTGCCCGTCGCCGTGACCGATAACCCGGACGCAGCACGCGAGCGCATCTCAAAGGGACTCCAGATCTACGGGCAGCTGACGAACTACCGGCGCATGCTCGATATCGAAGGCGCGCCGGCGCCCGGCGACGTGGCGTTCGTAGGCACCGAGGCGCAGGTCGAGCAGCAGGTACGCGCGCTGGTGTCCGCGGGCGCGACCGACCTGCACGCGGCGATCTTCCCGGTGGACGACGACGCGAAGGCGTCCGTCGCGCGGACGCGCGCGCTGCTCAAGAGCCTCGTCGGCCGCGTCTAACAATGGACGAGGGGTTGGATGTGGCGGAGGACCCACACACGCGGATAGCCGACCCGGAGACAGCAGGATCGGCTAACGGCGCGACCGCCGAAGCTCCGGCGATCAGCCCGGTGCCACCCGCATCCCCAACCCCCGATGTCACCGCGGCGCTCGTCCGGTGGATGCAGTACGACCTCACGCGGCCGTTCGCGTTCATGGCGCTGGCGGCGCTGTACGTGCTGAGCCGCGCGCCGCTGCTGGACAACGGCTACGGCACCAAGCCCGACGCGTGGCGCATCGCGCTCAGCGGCTACTGGCTGTGGGACCACGGGCAGTTCTACCCGTCGCGCCTCCCCGGCTATCCGATCCCGGAGTTGAGCTATGCGGCCGTGTTCAAGGGCGGCTGGGTGGCGACGAATTCGCTCACGGTGCTTGTATCGCTGGTCGGCGTGTGGTTCTTCGCGGGCATCGTGCGAAGGCTGCGCCTGCCGAACCCGGCGCTGCTCACTGTGGGCTTCGCGTTCACGCCGCTGCTGTGGATCAACAGCATGAACACGATGGACTACACGTGGGCGCTGACGTTCATCCTCGGCTCGTACTACTTCCTGCTGCGCGACGACGACCTGGCGGCGGGCATCATGCTGGGACTTGCGATCGGTTCCCGCATCCCGTCGGCGGCGATGGTCGTGCCGTTCGTCGTGCACATGTGGCGCTCGGGCAAGCGCGACGAGATCCGTACGTACATCGTGGCGACGGTGTCGGTCGCGCTGCTCGCGTTCTCGCCGGTCATCTGGCGGTACGGGCCGAGCTTCTTCAACTTCTACGACGCGAAGATCTACTACACGGACGTCATCCGGCTGCTGGCGAAGGACTCGCTCGGGCTCGCCGGCTCGGCGGCGCTCGCGATCGCGGTCATCGTTTCGCTCCCGCGCCTCAGGCAGCTGCCGACCGACTTCCTGCACGACAAGGACGTCATGACGTGGGTGATCGCGATCGTGTTCGTCGGGTTCACGTTCGCCCGCCTGCCGCACGAGGCTGCGTACCTGATCCCGCTCTTTCCGTTTGCCTATCTGCTCGCCGGAAAGTACTTCCAGCGATGGGCGCTCGCGGGTGCGATCGCCGTGATCCTGCTCGCCGGGTTCGTGGACTTCACGACGACGAACCACGAAGTGAGCGCATCATCGATCCGGCACCTGCGCGTCGGCGAAGGGATGCTGCTCTCGAACCGGGATACGCAGAACTCGCAGCGAGGCTTCACGCAGGACATCGAGAACCTGAAGGTGCCGGACAACTCGCTCGTCATCGTCGGCTTCGTCTACCCGCAGTTCGCGGTATCGAACAGGGACCGCCTCGAACTCGGCATCCTCGAGAAGGACAAAGCCGCCATCAGCCAGCTATCGGACAAGGGCAAGGCGGTGGACGCGGCGCACAACATCACATACGTCTGGCTGCTCAACTGGGACGACTTCAACCACTACCGGCAGACGGTGCAGCACATCTACTACACCATCGACGCCGACCGGAGCACCGAAGCGCTGTACGGCTACCGGCCCGGCGAGTTTCCGGAGACCACGGTGATGGACTTCGGGCGGACGCCTTCGGGCGAGCCGGACACCAACAGCACGCAGCGCTGACGGTGGAGGCCCCCCGCACGCGCTTCGGCCGTGGCTATCTCGACCAGCAGTACGCACAGTCCGACAACCTGCGCGTGCGCTACGAGACCCACGCGCGCTACAGCGAGCAGAAGTCGTCATTCCGCTCGTGGGTGATGCCGTATCTCGGCATCGCGCCGGGCGATCTCGTCTGCGACGCCGGCTGCGGACCGGGCGCCTACCACGAGGCGATCGCGGCGTACGACGGACGCGTCGTGGCGTTCGATCTCTCGGCCGGCATGGCGACCGAGGCGCGCGAGCACGCACGGTCGCTCTCGCTCGATGCCCGCATCGTGCGCGCATCCGCCATGCGGATCCCGCTGCGCGATGGCGCCTGCGACCGCGTGCTGGCGGCGCACATGCTGTACTACATGCCGGACATCGCCGGAGCGCTGCGCGAGATGCGGCGCGTGCTGCGGCCCGGCGGACGGATCACGATCACCGCGAACATGAAAACGCCGTCGCGGTTCGACGAGGTCGAGCGGGAAGCGGGCGACGCACTGGGCATGGCGACGCTCACCGAGAACTCGGCGCAGCGCTTCTCGATGGACGACCTCGACCTCGTGCGGTCGGTGTTTCCTGCCGCCGAGCGGCACGTGCGCGAGGACGCGCTCGTCTTCCCGGCGGCCGAGCCGGCGATGCGCTACTGGATGAGCTTCGCGCCGGACCAGGTGCGCGGCGATCCCGCACGCGAGGACGCGCTGCCCGTGCTCGCCGCGAAGATGCACGCTGTGATCGACGCGATCATCGGGCGCGAAGGCGCGTTCCGCGTGCCGAAGGGCGGCGGCTGCTTCGTGGCCGAGGCGCCGCGCTAGAGGCGGCGGCGCAGCGTGATGTAGGCGCCGGCGCCCGAGCCGACGACCATCACGCCGAGCAGCGCGATCACCGCGTACTCCACGGCGTCGCGCCCGCCTGAGGACGAATCATGCGTGCCGACGACCGACGTGGCGACGGGCACAGGAGTCGAAGGCACGGCGGTCTCGCTTGACGCGGTCTCCGCCGGACGCGCCTTTAGCCCGACCGATTCGCGCCACGCGTTCTCCAGGCCGGCCGTGTCGAAGCCGTAGACCTTCTGATACGCGTTGTCCGGCGTCGAGCCGTCCTTGAACGTGCTCAGGAGCTCGGCGAACTTGTCTGCGCCGTACTTGTCGACCAGGAACTTCACGATCGAGCCCGACTCGCCGTAGAAGAGGTTGACCGTCTGCGCGGCGTCGCCCGCGGACGGCGAGCTGAGCTCGCGCAGCGAGAGCACGCTGTCACTCTGGATGGCGTCGCGCAGCGCCTGGGCGTGGCCCTGCAGCACTTCGTCCTGCGCCCACACGGAGATGCCTTCGTTGAGCCAGCTGTCGATGCCATACGGGCCCTTCGTGGCCTCGCGCGTCACGATGTGCGCGACCTCGTGCCGGGTCACGTTGAGCGGATCCGCATCGGCCGAGACCATCGCGGTGTCGGAATAGACCACCTCACCGAGCACGACCACACCGCGGCCAATGCTGCCGGAGACGATGGCCGGCTGCATCTCCTCCGCCGTCTGGTACAGGAAGACCTTCACCGGGAACGTCACCTGCGTCTGCTCGAGCGCGCTCACCTTCTGTAGCGAGCCGACGGCGGCGTCGAGCACCTGCTGCGCGGCGGACTGCGAGCCGGCATGGTAGTAGAGCGTGACGTTGCCGTCCTGCAGCGTCTTGAACGAGAAGCGCGTGTCGTCGTACACGAAGAGCTTGTCGTCGGTCTTGAACTGCGAGCCGTCGTCGCGCGTGATCTCCCAGTGGTACGTGATGTTGGCGCCCGGGATGAGCTCGATGCCGCGGCCGTTCGTCAGCGCATAGCTGCACGTGACCGATGTCGTGCCGTTGCACTGAGCAACCGCCGTCGCGCCGGTGCCATCGGGCGCCAGTTCGTAGAAGATGCGCACTTCCTTCGGCGCGGCATCGGCAGTGAACGCGAGGTTGAAGGTGACGTTGGCGGGGAAGTTATTCTTCGCCTCGTCGCTCGTGACGTTGATCCCGGACTGCGCGCGCGCGGGGATCGCCGGCGCGGCGATGCCCGCGACGACGCTCGCGAGCGCGAGGAGGATGCCAAGGACGGAGAGACGACGGCGGGATGCGCTCACGCTAGGCAGCGTCCTGCCCCACCTGCGAGCGGAGGTATGCCTGCATGATGTCATCGAGGTCGCCCTCCAGCACGCCGGCGGCGTCGCTCGTCTCGTAGCCGGTGCGGTGGTCCTTCACCATCTTGTACGGGTGCAGCACGTAGCTGCGGATCTGGTTGCTCCATCCGGCGCTCACATGCTCGCCCTTGATCTTCGCCTGCTCCTCGGCGTGGCGCTCGAGCTCGCGCTCGATCAGCCGCGCTTCGAGCACACGCATGGCGGACTCGCGGTTGCGGTGCTGCGAGCGCTCGTTCTGGCACGTCACGACGATGTTCGTCGGCAGGTGGGTGATGCGAATTGCAGTTGAGTTCTTCTGGACATTCTGGCCGCCATGGCCGCTCGCGCGGAAGACGTCGACGCGGATGTCGTCCGGGTTGATCTTCACCTCGGCGGCGTCGCTCGCCTCGGGCAGCACCTCGACGAGCGCGAACGACGTGTGGCGCGCGTGCGCGGAGTCGAACGGCGACAGCCGCACGAGCCGGTGCACGCCGCGCTCACTCTTCAGGTAGCCGTACGCGTGCGCGCCGGTGATCTCGACCGTCGCGCTCTTGATGCCCGCCTCTTCGCCCGGCATCAGGTCGATCACCTCGGCGGGAAAGCCGCGGCGCTCGGCCCAGCGCAGGTACATGCGCAGGAGCATCTCTGCCCAGTCCTGCGATTCCGTGCCGCCGGCGCCCGCGTGGATCGCGATGATCGCGCTGCGGTCGTCGTAGGGGCCGGAGAACGCGAGCTCAAACTCGAGGCGTGCGAGCTCGATTTCGAGCGCGGTGGCATCACGGTCGATATCGGCGGCCACGCTCTCGTCGGACTCGTCGGCCGCAAGCGCCACGAGCTCGGTGAGGTCGCGGGCACGCGTCTCGAGACCGCGCCAGAGGTCGATGCGCTGGCGCCGGGCGGCGAGCCGCTTCATGACGTCCTGGGCGGCCTGCGGATCATCCCAGAAGCCGGGCGCGACGGTTTCGGATTCGAGTGCGGACGCCTGCTCTTCGAGGGACGCGATGTCAAAGGCGCACCAGCAGGCTGCCGATGCGGTCGCGCAGATCGGTGATCCTGTCGCGAAGCTCGTTCATTGCTGGTGCGCTCCTGTCTGCTTGCTTCGCGTGACATGGTATCGAAGCGCGCGGCGCCTCGACAGCCGACGGCGATCAGCCGGGCTTATGCGCGCGGATCAGGTAGCGCGGTTCGGTCAACACGATGCCCTGCTCGCGCCGGAGCGCGTCCTCGATCTCGATCAGCCTGTCGACGTCGCGGCCCGGATCGAAGCCGGGCGCCTCCCACGGTGCGACGAGCAGCATGAACACCAGGTCCGACAACCGCTCGAACGCCACCGTACCGTCGTGCCAGCGCACGTCATCGATGGCGAGCCCGTTATCGCGAAAGCCGCCCTGGTAGAGCTCGAAGTGATCCTCGAAGATGACCTTCTCGGGGAAGTACGGCGTCAGCTCCGGCCAGTTGTGCGGGCCGACCTGTTGGGTCAGCACGACCCCGCCCGGCGCCAGCAGGCGTGCGACCTCGGCGGGATCGAGCGCTTCGTGGCGGTCGAGCACGAGGTCGAACGACGCGCCGGCGAACGGCACCGCCAGGCTCGAGCAGCGGACGACGGGCACGCCGAGCGGACGCAGGCGCCGGTACGCGACGGGCGCGTTCAGTTGCCACTCTTCGGTTGCGACGACGCGCGCCGTGCTACCAAGGATGATGACCGCGAGCCGCTCGCCGCCGCCGGTGCCAAGATCGAGCACGCGGGATGCGCCTCGCACGAGCTCGCCGGCCATCGCTTCGTACGACCATGGCGTCGGCGACGGGTTGGTGGCACGGAGGTCGCCGAAGAGCCAGCCGGTCGCGCGTGCGGCGCGCTCCCGCGCATCGGCGATCTCGGCGCGCACGCATTCGCGGCGGGCTTGCGTCCCGTCTTCGTTCATCGCTGCTCCGTATAGGCGCGCGAATCCGCGATCACCTTGCGGGCGCCCTCTTCGCCCTTCCACTCCGTCACGGGCTTCCCTTGCGCGCGATACCAGGCGAAGATCCGCTCGCGCACACCGACGAGCGGCTCCTCCGGGTGGTCGGCCGGGATCGCGAGCAGCTTGTGGTCGCCGTCCGCCTTCTCGAGCACGTCGACGACGCGAACCTGCAGCCGGTCGCCGCGCTCTGGTACGCGCGCATCGACCAGCATGATGTCGAGCAGCTCGCCGTCGCCGGCGCAGATGATGCCGTCGGCGCAGCCGTAGTGCGCCGGCATCGGGTCGAGGTCGTGGCGGTAGACGATGCGCTCCTCGTCCGAGACCCACTCCCAACGGCCACGCTCGCCCGCCCGCTGCTCGACGATCATCTCGAGCGTCATCGCGAGCATGCGGCGCTTCGCCTCGCCGGCGAGCAGGTCCGCACGCCTGGTCGGTTCGGGCAACCGGTGCGTGGGCGCGCAGCGCAGCACCCAGCGCTCGGCGTCGTCGAGCCCGATCCGGTGCCCGACCGAGACGAAGATCGAGCGCACGCCCTGCCTCGTCCGCAGCAGCGATGCGATCACCTCGCCGGCGTCGATGAGGTCCGCGCGAGAGCCGCGCGGGCCGGCGACCGTTCCTGGTTCGCCGATCAGCCGCGACTTGGCGATGCCGATCGTCGGGAGGTCGAGCAGCAGCCCCAGGTGGCAGGCGAAGCCGAAGCGGCGCGGGTGCGCATAGCCGTGGCCATCGACCATCAGCAGGTCCGGCACGCTCGCCAGGCGCTCGAAGGCCGGCAGGAGGACGGGCGTCTCGCGAAACGACAGCAGCCCGGGCACGTACGGAAACGTCACGGACGACTCGCGCGTCACCTGCTCCACCACCTCGAGCGAGGGGTAGGCGAGCACTACGACCGCTGCCACGGCGCGGCGGTTCTGGCGATCGAACGCAACGTCGCCGCCAGCCACGAGGCGCACGTCGCGCTCGGCGAGCACGCCGGTCCGCACGACGCGCGCCGCCAGATCGCGCTGGAGCCGCATCGCATCCGACGGCGAGAGATCCCACGGATGCGGCGGGCCGTGCTTCATGTCACCCACTCCGGCCATGCCTGCACGCGGCTTGTGTCCGGCGGGCCCGGCGTCTACGATGCCCGTTCGTGAGACCTACCGCGCTCTTCGTCGCGCTCAGCCTCGCCGCCCTTCTCGCCGCCGCGTGCGGCGTCGCGTTCTCCAGCCCGCCTCGCGACAACACGCTCTTCCAGTCGCTTCACGTCACAGGCAAGATGAACGCCGGCGCGCCGCTGACCGCCGCGCTCACCTACCAGCAGTACCTGCCCGTCAAGATCGATGTCACCTGCGAGCTGTGGCAGCACAGCAAGAAGGTGAAGGAGATCGGCAAAGACACGGTACCGGAACTCCCCGGCGGAAGCCCGAAGCAGACGCCGTTCCCAGGCAACTTCTCGCTGGACTTTACGGTCGACCAGCCGGGGAGCTACGCCGTGAAGTGCTATACGGCGAGCGATAAAGACAATACAATCCTGACGAGCTTCACCATCGGCGAGGCGGTCGAGACGCCGACTCCTACCCAGTGAGAGGAGGTCGCGGATGACACCGCAGGAACACCTCCCGCGATGCGACGGACATCACACTCCCAGGCAGGCGTGCAACAGCCTCGCCCGAGATGCCGTGCCGACGCACCTCTCGCGGCAAGCCCCTGCTTCGTGGGCAGCCGTCGCGGCAACGGTCGAACCCGAAGTCGAGGCGCAGGAGGTCACCGAACGCCGCCACGCGATCGCGGACGGCCCTGTCGACACGATCGATACGGCGCATATCCCGGTGCTGCCGCTCGCCGGACTGGCCGTGCTGACGCTGGCGTCGGTGCTCGTGCTGTGGCGGCTGTTCGCGCGGCGCGCCCGCGCCTGACGCCCGCGGCTACGCCGCCGGTTCTTCCTCGTTCGGGCGGCGCGCCGGCTCGTCGTGGTCGATGTGGTCGCCCGAGATGGGATGCGGGGTATGCGCCTGGAGATGCGGCTTGGACTCCATGAGCCGCTCGAAGGCATCGACGACCGCCGGGTCGAACTGCGTGCCGCTGTTCGCGCGAATCTCGAGCATCGCTTCCTCGTGCGTCATGGCGTTCCGGTATGGGCGGTCGGAGGTCATCGCGTCGTAGGAGTCGACGACGGAGAATATGCGGGCATCGACGGGGATGCGGTCCTCCGCCAGGCCGAAGGGGTAGCCGCCGCCGTCGTATCGCTCGTGGTGGTAGAGGAGGATGGGGAGCGCACCCTCGAGGAATCCGACCTTGCCGACCATGACGCCGGCGAGGAGCGGATGCTTGCGCATCGCTTCCCACTCCATCTCGTTGAGGTCCTTCGGCTTGTGAAGGACCTCGTCCGGTACGCCGATCTTCCCGACGTCGTGCAGGAGCGCCCCCCGCTCGAGATCGACGAGCGCGGCGTCTGTCATGCCCATCTGCCGCGCGAGGTGCACGGTCAACTTCGCGACGCGCTCGCAGTGGCCCTCGGTGGCGTCGTCCTTCGTGTCGAGCGCCGCCATCAGCACCTTGAGCGTGGTGTCGTACGAGGTCTCGAGCTCGCTGGCGTAGGAGCGCACCTTCGCGAAGAGCTGCGCCTGCTCGACCGCCATGACGGCCTGGTCGGCCAGCTCCTGCACCGCGCGCACCTCGGACGCGCCGAACGAGCCCGCCGACACCGGGCGGATCACCGCGACGGCACCGACGACGCGGTCGCGCTGCGCCAGCGGCACGGTGGCGACATGCATCTGCCCGCTGAAGTCCGACTCCGGCGGGAACAGCGGCTCGAACTGCGAGGCCGGCTGCGTGGCGATGATGATCGACTGCGTCGCGACGGCGCGCCGCAGGTACCACTCGTCGATGGGGCGCTGATGCTCCTGCGTGGCGCCGAGCGTAAGATCGTGCGTGCCGCGAAGCAGCAGGTCACCGGTCTCCGGGTCGTACAGCGCGAGGATGCCGAACTGCGCCTCGCCGAGCTTCGCCGCGTCGCGCGTCACCTGGCCGACCACATCGTCGATGTCAAGCGACGCGCGGATCTCCTGCCCGCGCGTGTACATGTACTCGAGCCGCCGGTGCTCGCCGGCCCACCTGCGCATGCTGAGCCAGAAGACGCCCTGGAGGCACGCGAAGGCGAGGAGCGCGAGCAGCACGACATCGCGTGCCTCTCCGGCCTGCACGGAATCGATCGTGTTGTCGATCGGCGCGGCCGCGCGGTCGACTTCGAGCGTGTAATTCGGCTGGTAGAGGTAAACCGCGAACACGTCCGTGCCATCGGCGGTCTCGAGGCGCGCGCGCGACGCGCCGGACGGCTGCGTGATGGCCACATCGGCCCCGCGCCCGGTCACGAGCCCGCTGTCGTTCCATACCCGCAGCGCGAGCACGCTGCCGCCGACGAACGGCGCCAGTGAGTTGGCGGTGCTCGTGACGGCGCTCTCGTTCCCGGCATTGCCGCCGAGCGCGGCGACCGCCGGCTCGCCGACGAGGCCCAGCGTTGCGCGCTCCGCGCCGGAGGTGAGGGAGGCCTCGGCGTCAGCCCTGAGCAGCGCCACCAGCCCGCCGGCAAGCAGCGCGACGAGCACGAAGCTCAGGATCGCGAACCTCAGGTGGGCATGCGGCCGGGGCGTCGAAGCCATGCGGGCCCTCGATTCGAATGCGAGCGCGTTCCCTGTGTTATCGGCAGGCGCGCCGGGAGACTGCAGCATCCCCGCGCATCCGCACACTCGTGGGCAGTTCTCATGCGTGCCGTGGCTCGTCACGCCCGGTCCCTGCAAATGCGCAGTGCTATAGTGCCTACATGCCCGACAAACTCGCCGATCTCCGCCGCATCTTCGTCGAAATGGAATCTGCTATCGTCGCCTTCTCGGCCGGTGTGGACAGCACCTTCGTCGCCGCAATCGCAGCCGACGTGCTCGGCGAGCGGGCGGTCGCCGTCACCGGCGTGTCGCCTTCGATCCCACAGTCGGAGGTCGAGGAAGCGCAGGCGCTGGCGCGCGAGATCGGTATCCGGCACGTCCTGCTCGACACGTCCGAGATGGACCGCCCCGGTTATGTCGAGAACACCCCGCTTCGCTGCTACCACTGCAAGACCGAGCTCTACTCGCTGCTCGAGGACATGGCGGCCCGCGACGGCTACAGCTTCGTGCTGGACGGCTGCAACATGGACGACCTGGGCGACCACCGGCCCGGGCGCGTCGCCGCGGCCGAGCACAAGGTCCGCAGCCCCCTGATGGAGGCCGGGCTCAACAAGACGGAGATCCGTGCGCTCTCGAAGGACCGCGGCCTGCCGACGTGGGACAAGCCGGCGATGGCCTGCCTCGCGTCGCGCATCCCCTACGGCACGGCGGTCACCGTCGGAGCGCTGGACCAGATTGGCGCGGCGGAGGCGTTCCTGCGTGGGCTCGGCCTGCGCCAGCTGCGCGTCCGCCACCACGATGACGTCGCGCGCATCGAGGTCGAGCCCGAGCATCTGCCGCTGGTCATCGAGCACCGCGAGCGCATCGTGCGGCGGTTCAAGAACCTTGGCTACAAGTACGTGACGCTCGACCTCGCGGGCTTCCGCAGCGGCAGCATGAACGAAGGCCTGCAGCTCGCGTCATCCCGCCTGGGCTGACGCAACGCAACCCTACGGGATTAACAGCACGCGGCCGAACGCCTGCCGGCTCTCGATGTAGGCGTGTGCGTCGGCGGCTTCCGCCAGCGGGTACGTGCGATCGATGACCACGCGCAGCCGGCCGGCGGCGACGTCTTCGAGGTGGCGCTGGATCATCGCCCGCACCCGCTCGCTGTTGACGAGCGACTCGGCGCCCAGGAAGACGCCCGTCAGCGACTGGTTCCCCTGTGACAGCACGCCTACATCGATGACGGTGCTGCCACGGCTCGCGTTGCCCACCGTGATCGCGCGCCCGCGGTAGTCGAGCGCGGCGATGCTTCCCTGCAGCGTCGCGCCGACGCTGTCGACGACGACGTCGACGCCGCGGCCTCCGGTCAGTTCGCGCGCGACCTCGACGAAGTTCCGCTGCGCGTAGTTGATGCCGTGGTCGAGGCCGAACTCGCTGAGCCGCTCGAGCTTCTCATCGCTCGAAGCAGTCGCGAGCACCGTCGCGCCGGCGCGCTTCGCCAACTGGATCGCGGCGATGCCGACTCCGCCGGCCCCCGCCTGGATGAGCACCGTCTCGCCTTCGCGCAGATGCCCGAACTCGAAGAGACAGTCATCGGCCGTACCGAACGGGATCGGGACGCACGCCGCTTCGCGCACGTCCATACCGTCGGGCAGCACCCACGTCGATGTCGCCGGGACGGACACCATCGCCGCGTGCGAGCCGTTCGGCTGAATGGCCACGACGCGCTGCCCCGGCTGCCGGTCGGTCACCGCATCGCCCACCGCGCGCACGACGCCGGCGCACTGGTAGCCGACGATGTGCGGCTTCGCCGTCATCGCGCCGCCCGCGCGGTTCAGCACGTCGCCGCCCTCGATGCTGACCGCCTGCACGTCGATCAGCACGCCCTTCGGGTGCAGCGTCGGGTCGGGCACATCTTCGTACTTGAAGACGCTCGGTGCGCCGGTTTCGTAATAGACCGCAGCCTTCATGTCACCTCCCCTTCTCGAACCGTCTCCTCGCCGCCGTAGACTGCCGGGTCGATGATCTCCATCATGCGCTCCGGGTGCGCCGGCGCGCGGAACCCGTGCTTCTCGTAGAGACGGTGCGCATCGGCGGTCGCGAGCCGCCACACGCGCAGCCCCTGCAGCTGTGGATGCGCGCGAACGCACTCGATCAGCCAGATGCCGAGACCATGTCCGCGATGCGCGGGCAGCACGAAGACGTCGGCGAGGTATGCGAACGTCGCGTAGTCCGTGATCGCTCGCGCGAAGCCGGCCTGCGTGCGGGCGGCGCCCGTCTCGTCGTAGAGCCCGAACGCGAGCGAGTGCTCGATCGAGCGCGCGACGATACCGCGCGAGATGCCGCGCGACCAGTACGAACCGTCGCACAGGAATCGATGCACGACGTCGACGTCGATCAGCGTCGGGTCGGTGCTGATGCGATAGTGGCCGCGTCGCCACTCCTGCGGCTGCACGCTACTTCAGGTTTGCGTTCAAGAACGCGAGCGTGCGCTCCATCGACAGCTCGGCCGCGGCTCTGTCGTACACCTCGGGCCGCGTGTCGTTGAAGAACGCGTGGTCGGTGCCCTCGTAGATGTGCATCTCGGCGGCCCGGCCGGCATCGCGGATCTGCTGCTCCAGGTTGTGCGCAACCTCGGGGCTCGCCCAGGCGTCCTTCGTGCCGTAGTGCCCGAGCACGGGGCCCTTGAGGTTGCCGAGGTCCGGCTGCACCCCCTGTAGCACGCCGTAGTAGACGACGCAGGCATCGATGGGCTTCAGCGTCGCGAGGTACAGGGAGAGGCCGCCGCCCATGCAGTAGCCGACGCAGCCCACCTTGCCGGTGCAGTCATCGCGCCCGTGCAGGTAGTCGTAGGCGCCACCCATGTCGCGCGCCGCCTCGTCCATCTTCATCGACATCATCATCTTGCCGGCTTCGTCCGGTTCGGTCGTGCTCTTGCCGTGGAACAGGTCCGGTGCCAGCGCGAGGTAGCCATGCGCCGCGAAGCGGTCGGCGACGTCCTTGATGTGGGGCACGAGCCCCCACCACTCCTGGATGACAATCACGCCCGGCGACTTGCCGCCGCCGGCGGGCCGCGCGAGGTAGCCCTGCGCCTGCCCACCGTTCCTCGGGAACGTCACCAACTCTCCTGGCATCGCGGGACTCCTTCTGACTGCGTGCTCGCCGGCGGTCTTAGTTGACAGCGGCAGCGGGCGTGCGTCAACCGGCGGACGTCGCGGATCGAATCCAGTCGACGCGCAAGACGGCGGCAAAGCGCTCCGCCGACGACCCGCACCGAAAAACGCCGCTTGACGAATCGCCGCGGGCGGAGCACGATCGTCGGCACGCGAAGTGGGGAGCACCGTATGCGCCGCGTTGTCGGCATCATCCTGGGCGTGCTCGCGGTCGTGCTCGCTCTCATCTCCGCGGGCGGACCGCACTCCCGCGCCATTGCGGCAGGAGCCGGCCCGGTCCGCCCGGACGTCACCGCGGCCGTCACGCACGATGGCTCCGCTCGCGTGAACGTCACGCTCACCAACCGCGCGCTGCCCGGCGCGCCGCGCGCGGAGGTCATGCGGCAGGCGCACGCCGCACAGGCATCCGTCCTCGCGCGTCTCGGCGCCGGCGACTTCGACACGATCTACCAGTACGACGGCATATCGGCCCTCACCGGCGTCGTCACACCGCACGGCCTCAGCCGGCTCGCCAACGACCCGGACGTGCGGGCGGTCACGCTTGACCAGGTCGGGAGCGGCGCCGCTCTCACGCCGCCGGCCACGGCGGGGGAGGCCCCCGAGCATCTTTCGCATAGCGTGCCGATGATCCGCGCCGACCTCGTGCACCAGGGAGGGATCACCGGAGCGGGCGTGACGGTCGCGATCCTCGATTCTGGTGCGGACACCCACCATCCCGATCTGGCGGACAGCATCGCCGGGCAGGAGTGCTTCCTCACGGGCGCCGGCTCGCACTGTCCGAACGGGACGACGCGGCAGAGCGGGCCGGGAGCGGCGGAAGATGACCTCGGGCACGGCAGCAATGTCGCCGGGATCGTCACGTCGAACGGGGTGGTGTCTTCCATCGGCGTCGCGCCCGGGGCGGACGTGCTGCTCTACAAGATCCTCAACTCATCCAACCAGGGGCAGCTTTCGGACTGGGATGCCGCGCTCAGCGACATCATCGCCAACCACCCGGAGGTGCGTGTAATCAACATGAGCCTGGTCTCGTTCATAACCTTCACCGGCGACTGTAGTTCCCTCGACCCGACCGAGGCGCAGGCGTTTCAGACGCTGACGGCCGCGGGCGTTGCGATCTTCGTGTCGTCAGGGAACAACGGCGCGAAGTCGATGATCACCTTTCCGGCATGCCTCCCGGGGGCGATATCTGTCGGCGCCGTGTACGACCAGTCGTTCGGGAGCAGCACGCTCTTCGGCTGCACGGACTCGCCGGCGACGACCGACACGCCGACCTGCTGGTCGAACTCGCGGCCCGACCTCAAGCTGCTGGCGCCGGGCAGCTTCATCATCTCCGATGGCCTCAACGGCGGTCTTTCGGACTACGTCGGGACGTCGCAGGCATCGCCGCACGCAGCCGGAACGGCGGCGCTCGTGCTCGAACACAGCCCGTCCCTGACGCGCGACCAGCTGGTCTCGCGGCTCACGTCGTCCGGCGTCATGCGCACGGATCCTGCGAACGGCGTCTCGACGCCACGCATCGACGCGTACGCGGCGGTGTTCTCGCCGCCGTCCGTCGGCGGCTTCGCCGAGATTGCGGTGATCGCGCGCCCATCGTCAGCGGATGGGTTCTCAGAGCTCGCGTTCACGCTCGCCATGCTGACCGTCGCCACGCTCATCGTGGGAGTCGCCATGGTTGCGTACCGGGCCCGGCGTTCAGGGACCTGGTGAACCGCGCTCACCGGGTGAGCCGCGGCGCTACTTCTCGAGGCGCAGGACGGCCATGAAGGCTTCCTGCGGAATGTCGACGTTGCCCACGCGCTTCATGCGCCGCTTGCCCTCTGCCTGCTTCTCGAGCAGCTTACGCTTGCGCGAGACGTCGCCGCCGTAGCACTTCGCGAGCACGTTCTTGCGCATCGCGCGGATGGTCTCGCGCGCGACGACGCGGCCACCGATCGCCGCCTGTACCGGGACGTCGAACATCTGCCGCGGGATCAACGAGCGTAGCTTCTCGACGAGCTGGCGCCCCTGCGAGACCGCGGCTTCGCGGTGCGTGATCAGTGAGAGCGCATCGACGGGCTCGCCGTTGACGAGTATGTCGAGCTTCACCAGCGATGCCGGTTCGTACTTCGAGAAGCTGTAGTCGAGGCTCGCGTACCCCTGCGTGCGCGACTTCAGGTTGTCGTAGAAGTCGACGAGGATCTCCGACAGCGGGATGCGGTAGTCCAGCAGCACGCGCCCCTCGCCTTTCTTCGAGCCGTCGTCCTGGACGATGCCGTGCTGCAGGTACTCCATGCGCTTGAACGCGCCGCGGTTGCCGGTGACGAGCTCCATGATCGGGCCGATGTAGCGGTCCGGCGCCACGATCGAGATGTCCATCCACGGCTCGCGGATCTCCTCGATCTCCTGCGGCGGCGGCAGCTCGGCGGGGTTGTCGACGGTGACGTCCTGCCCGTTCGTCTTCGTCACCTGGTACTCGACGCTCGGCGCCGTGGCGAGCAGGTTGAGCCCGTACTCGCGCTCGAGGCGCTCCTGCACGATCTCCATGTGCAGCAGGCCGAGAAAGCCGCAGCGAAATCCGAAGCCCAGCGCCACGCTCGACTCGGGCTGGTAGATCAGCGATGCGTCGTTGAGCTGGAGCTTGTCGAGCGCATCGCGAAGCAGGGTGTACTCGTTTGCCTGCGACGGATACAGACCCGCGAACACCATCGGCTTCGCGGGGCGGTAGCCGGGGAGCGCGGATTCGGCGGGGCGCGCGTCATCGGTGAGCGTGTCGCCGACGCGGCACTCCTTCACGTTCTTCAGCCCCGTCGCGACGTACCCGACCTCGCCGGTCCGGAGCTCGCTCACGGGATCGAGCGCCGGACGGAAGACCCCGATCTCGATCGGGTCGACGGCGAGCCGGTTCGCCATCAGCCGCAGCTTACGGCCGGGCGTCACCTCGCCGTCCACGACACGCACGTACGCGAGGACGCCCTTGTACGCGTCGTACTTGCTGTCGAAGATCAGCGCCCGCAGCGGCTTCGTCCCGTCGGCAGCCGGCGGCGGCACGCGGTCGACGACCGCCTCGAGGATCTCGTGCGTGCCGGTGCCCTCCTTCGCGGACGCGAACATGATCTCGTCCGCGGTGAAGCCCAGCGTGTCGACCAGCTCCTGGGCGACGCGCTCGGGTTCCGCGCTGGGCAGGTCGATCTTGTTGACGACCGGGATGAGCTTCAGGTCGGCATCGAGCGCGAGGTAGACGTTCGCGAGCGTCTGCGCCTGGATGCCCTGCGCGGCATCGACGATGAGCAGCGCGCCCTCGCAGGCGGCGAGCGCGCGGGAGACCTCGTAGCCGAAGTCCACGTGGCCGGGTGTGTCGATGAGGTTCAGCTCGTACGGCTGACCGTCGCTGTGCGTGAAGGCCATCCGGACCGCCTTGGCCTTGATGGTCACGCCCTTCTCCCGCTCGAGGTCCATCGCGTCGAGCACCTGTGCCGCCATGTCGCGACGGGAGATCGTGCCCGTCTGCTCGAGAAAGCGGTCGGCGAGCGTCGATTTGCCGTGATCGATGTGGGCAATGATGCAGAAATTGCGGATGCGCGCAGGTTCCATTGCAGCCAGCGTAGCAACCCGCAGATCTAGCCGCTTCGGAAGCGCGCCCTACGCCGTCCGGGTGCGCAGCGCGAGCACGGACAGCGTCAGCGTGAAGGCGCCGATGCCGATGATGGCGGCGAACGCGCCGGCTATCTGGCCGAGATCCCACCCGTCGAGGACCAGCGAGCGCATCCCTTCGAGCAGGTAGGTGACGGGGTTGATGGTCGCGGCGAACTGCAGCCAGTTGCTGAATACATCCTTGGGCGCGAACGCCGGCGAGAGGAAGAGCAGCGGAAAGAAGATCAGGAAGCCGAGCTGCGCCGCCTGCGGGCTGCCAGTCTTCAGCGCGATCGCCATGCCGATGCCTGAATAGGCGATGCCGAACAAGAACGCCATGACCAGCAGGAGCACCGCACCCGCGACCCCGGTGGCGATCCCGGAGCCGGCGATCAGCCCGGCGATGATGATCAGGACGGAGATCGCGGTCACGCGCACGCCGTCGGCGGCGAGCCTGCCCGCGACGAGGGAGATGCGCGGCGACGGCGTGAGCAGCAGCTTGTCGAAGTAGCCTCGCTCGATATCGGTCGTCATGCCGAGCCCAGCCGCGCCCGCCGCGCCTGCGACGCCCTGCAGGATCGCCACCGGCATCTGGAAGCCGACGTAGTTGTCCACGCCGAACGCCTTGCCGGCGACCTCGCCGATGGCCCCCACGGTGATCGCGAAGAAGAAGAGCGGGATGAAGATGTTGCCGATCTCGACGCCCGGCTGGCGGATCGATTCGCGGAGGGCGCGCAGCATCAGGTACCAGGTGTCGCGAAGGACTCTCATTGCGTTCGCGCCCCCGTCCGGCGCTCGACGGCGGCATCGGCTTCGAGGTGGTGGCCCGTTTTGCGCAGGAAGACGTCATCGAGCGTCGGCTGCGCGAGCGTGACCTCGCGCACGGGCACCGATGCTTCCGCGAGCAGCAGGACGATGCGCGCGATCGCGGCGCTTCCTTCGCGCACGTAGATCACCACGCTGTCCTCGACGATACGGACGTCATCAAGCCCCTCGAGCCGCCGGACCGCGCCGGCTGCGCGCTCCACCATGCGGTCGCCCTCACCGATGCGCACGGTAACGACGTCGGTGCCGATGCTCGCCTTGAGCTCGGCGGGCGATCCGCGCGCGACGATGCGCCCGGCGTCCATGATGGCGACGTCATCTGCCAGCCTGTCGGCTTCCTCCAGGTACTGCGTCGTCAGGAAGAACGTGACGCCTTCGCTCCTGTTGAGCTCGCCGACATAGCGCCAGATCGCTTCGCGGCTGATCGGGTCGAGTCCGGTCGTCGGCTCGTCGAGAAAGACCACGCTCGGGCTGTGCACGAGGGCCGCCGCCAGGTCGAGGCGGCGCTGCATCCCGCCCGAATACCCCTTGAGACGCCGGTCGGCGGCATCCTCGAGGTCGACGATCTTGAGCAGGTGCGAGACACGCCGCTCGACCTCGTCCGCCGCAATACCGTACAGCCGTGCCTGCAGCCGCAGCAGCTCGCGTCCCGTCTGGATGTCGTCGAGCCCCGCCTCCTGCAACGCCACGCCGATGCTGCGGCGCACGGCCGCAGCATCACGCTGCACGTCGAGGCCCAGCACTTCGGCGCGGCCGGCGGTGGGCTTCAGCAGCGTCGTCAGCATCCGCACCGTCGTGGTCTTGCCGGAGCCATTGGCTCCCAGGAAGCCGAAGATCTGGCCCTCCGGGACGGACAGATCGATGCCATCGACGGCCTTGATGTTCTCGCCGAAGTAGCGGGTGAGGCCGTGTGCTGAGATCGCCGTCATGCGCGCCTCATCGTTGGTTCTTGTGTGTACGCTAACATGCCGCGATCCGAACCGCCGAGCGAGTCGCGCTGCGAAAACCGCACCAGATTATGAGGCGCGTCGGGCTCGGTCTTGGATGTTTGTTGCGGAGCGGGAGGCGGCGCTCCGGCGGCAGCGGGCGCCAAAGCGGGCCCTGACGGCCTGGATCGCCGTTCACGGCGATTGCCGCTGTTGCCATGCTTCCGCCAGATTCCCTATACTTCGGGTGAACTCTGAAGATCGGTTTCAGGAGTCGGCTCGCGCCGGCTCTTTTGTTCATCAGGACCAGAGCGAATATGAAGAACGAATTCATCACCGCGATAGCGCAACTGGCTGCGGAGAAGAACCTGCCGAAGGAGGTGGTCTTCGAGGCGGTCGAGATGGCGCTCGCCTCCGCGTACAAGAAGGACAACCTCGCGCAGGCGAACGTCGTGGTGAAGATCAACGCCGACGACGGCAACATGGAGGTCTTCACGCAGAAGGCCGTCGTCGAGGAGGTCGAAGACCCGAACATCGAGATGACGCTCGATGAGGCGCGCCGGATTAAGCCCGACGCGCAGATCGGCGACGCACTGCAGTTCGAAGCGACGCCGGAGAACGCCGGACGCATCGCCGCGCAGACGGCCAAGCAGGTCGTGTTGCAGCGCCTGCGAGAGGCCGAGCGCGAGGTGGTGTACGAGGAGTACGCCGGCAAGGAAGGCGACATCATCTCCGGCGTCGTGCAGCGACTCGAAGGCCGCAACGTGATCGTGGACCTCGGCAAGACCGAGGCGGTGCTGCCGCCGCCGGAGCAGGTGCGCACCGAGCACTACCGTCCGACACAGCGCCTGAAGGTCCTACTCATCGAAGTGTTCAAGGCGGCAAAGGGGCCGCAGGTCGTCGTCTCACGGACCCACAGGGACCTGCTGAAGCGCCTCTTCGAGCTCGAGGTCCCGGAGATCTTCCGGGGAATCGTCGAGATCAAGTCCATCGCGCGCGAGGCCGGCTACCGCTCGAAGGTCGCGGTGTACTCGCGACAAGAGGGCGTGGACCCAGTCGGCGCCTGCGTCGGCATGCGCGGGATCCGCATCCAGAACGTCGTGAACGAGTTGAACGGCGAGCGCATCGACGTCGTGCAGTGGGATCCGGAGCCGTCGCGGTTCGTCGCGAACGCGCTCAGCCCGGCGCAGGTCGTCAGCGTGATGACCCACGACGAAGAGAACACGGCCGAGGTGGTGGTCCCGGACCGGCAGCTCTCGCTCGCGATCGGCAAGGAGGGTCAGAACGCGCGGCTCGCCGCGAAGCTGACCGGCTGGCGCATCGACATCAAGAGTCAGACCGCCTACGAGGAGGAGCTCGCGGCGAAGGGCATCACGCCCGAAGAGGCGGCAGCAACAGCCCGCGAGGAAGCGCTCAAGCGCTCGCGTGCAGCAGCAGAGAAGATCGCAGAGGAGGCACGCCAGGCGGCGGCGGAGCGGCCGCTGCGTCCCGAGGAAGAGATCGCGCTTCAGTTCGCCGAAGAGCCTGCGGCCACGGCAGCAGAGGCTCCGGCAGCGCCCGAGACCGCTCAGCCGGAGCCGGCGGCACCGGCGCGCGAACCCGTGGGCGCCGGCGGCACCAAGCCGGCGATCCGCTTCGCCGAGGAGCTCGTGCGGCCGCCGATCGATGACTTCAACCGGACGGCGGCAAAGAAGCGCGGCGGACCTCCGGGACGGCGCCGGTCCGAGGAGGAGGAGGCGGCGCGTGTCGCCGCGCTCAACCGAAAGAAGAAGGGCGGCGGGGCACGTCGCGGCGTACCTATCGAGGACGACGAAGACGACGAGTACTCCGACCTGATCCGGTAACATGCCAGCGACAAAGCGCGCGCCGCGCCCCAGGCACGTACCACTGCGCACGTGCGTCGCATGCCGGAGCACGGAGGCGAAGCGCGGCCTCGTGCGCGTTGTGCGCACGTCCGAAGGGCGCGTAGCGCTCGATCCGACCGGCAAGCAGAACGGCCGCGGCGCCTACGTGCACGAGTCTCGCGGGTGCTGGGATCAGGCGCTGAAGCGCGGCCGGCTCGCGCACTCGCTCAAAGTTACGGTCGCGCCCGAGGACATGGCGCGGCTCGAAGAACACATGGCGACGCTCCCGGAGAGCGCGCCCGGGCCCGAAGAGAAAGAACGCTGATCGATTCATGACAACCGATACGAAGACGCTGGAGATCCCGCGCGTACTCTCCGTGAAGGAGCTCGCCGACCTGATGGGCGTATCGCCCGTCGAGGTCATCAAGGAGCTCATGAAGAACGGGGTGATGGCGGCGATCAACCAGGTGATCGACTTCGATACCGCCGCCATCGTCGCCTCCGACATGGGCTTCGAGCCGCTCGAGGCGCATGCGGCGGAGACCGCCGAGGTGCCGGTCGAGGCTGGGACGACGAAGCACGTCATCGAGGAGGACGCGACCAAGCTCGAGGCGCGATCACCGGTCGTGACGATCATGGGCCACGTCGATCACGGCAAGACGAGCCTGCTCGATGCGATCCGTCAGACGAAAGTGACCGCGGGCGAGGCCGGGGGCATCACCCAGCACATCGGCGCGTACCAGGTGCACCTCGACGGGCATGACATCACCTTCCTTGACACGCCGGGCCACGAGGCGTTCACCGCCATGCGCGCGCGCGGAGCGCAGGTCACCGATGTGGCTGTGCTGGTCGTGGCCGCCGATGACGGCGTCATGCCGCAGACGAAAGAGGCCATCGACCACGCGAAGGCGGCCGGCGTGCCGATCGTCGTGGCGATGAACAAGATCGACCTCGAGAACGCCAACCCGGATCGCGTGAAGAAAGAGCTCTCGGACAACGGCGTCGTCATCGAGGAGTGGGGCGGCGATACGCCGCTCGTACCGGTGTCCGCCCGCACGAAGGAGGGCATCCAGGACCTGCTCGAGAACATCGTCGTCGTCTCGGACGTCCTCGAGCTGAAGGCGGATCCCGACCGCCCCGCCATCGGGATTGTGGTGGAGGCGGAACTGAGCAAGACGCGCGGGCCGCTCGCGACCGTGCTCGTCAAGACCGGCACGCTGAACGTCGGTGACAACGTCGTGGTCGGCGAGACGATGGGCCGCGTGAAGGCCATACTCAACGACAGCGGCAAGCGCATCAAGTCCGCCGGACCATCCGTCCCGGCCGAGATCCTCGGTCTGGCCGCCGTCCCAAAGGCGGGCGAAATCCTGCAGGTGATGCCGGACGAGAAGAACGCGCGCCAGCTCGTCATCGAGCGCATCCGCGAGCGCGAAGCCGCGGCGATGCACCAGCAGCAGCGGGTCACGCTGGACACACTCTACGGCGAGATCAGCGCCGGCAAGCTGAAGGAACTCAACATCATCCTCAAGACGGACGTGCAGGGCTCGATCGAGCCGATCCGCACGTCGCTCGAGCGGCTCTCGAACGAGCAGGTGAAGGTCAAGATCATCCACACCGGCTCGGGCTCGATCACGGAGTCCGACGTCATGCTCGCCGTCGCCTCGAAGGCGATCATCATCGCCTTCAACACCGGGACGGAGGGTGGCGCCGAGCGGCTCGCCGCGAGCGAGAAGGTGGACATCCGCCGCTACAGCGTCATCTACAACATCGTCGAGGACGTCGATAAGGCCCTGAAGGGCATGCTCGAACCGACGTTCCGCGAGGTCGTCACGGCCCACGCCGAGGTACGGCAGGTGTTCAAGGTCTCGCGCCGAAATTCGATCGCCGGCGCCTTCGTCCGCGACGGCACGATCACGAGGACCGACACCGCGCGCGTGCTGCGCAACGGCGCGCAGGTGGCCGAAGGCAAGCTCGCCTCGCTCAAGCGCTTCCAGGAGGACGTGCGCGAGGTGACCACCAACTTCGAGTGCGGCATCCAGGTCGAGGGCTTCGACTCGTTCGAGGTCGGCGACGTGGTCGAGACGTTCCGCATCGAGCGCGAGACCTAGCACACCACGAAGGGAAGGATGGCATGATGCGCGCGGCTCAAGGTCGCGCGCCTCTGCGTTGAGCCATGTCCAGGCGAACGGAACAGGTCAACGAACTGCTGCGCGAGGAACTCTCCGGCCTGCTCGCGCGGGAGGTGCGTGACCCCCGCGTCTCCGGTATCGTCTCGATCACCGGCGTCGACGTCTCGCCGGACCTGCGACACGCGAAGGTCTGGGTGAGCGTCTACGGCAGCGACGAGGACCGCGCATCGACGATGGAGGCGCTGCACGCCGCGCGCGCGTTCCTGCGGCGGGAGCTGTCCCATCGCCTGCACCTGAAGAACACGCCGGATCTGGTGTTCGAGCCGGATACGACGATGGCGCGGGCGCAGGAGCTGACCGACATCATGCGGCGCAATGCCGAGGAGCGGGGCGAGCATCTCTGATGGCGTGGATTGCGGGCGAAACGGTGGTCCTGCGGGCGTGGGAGCGCGAGGATATCCGCATCCGGTGGGAAGCTGACCAGGGCGCGGATGCGGAGGCGCAGCGCCTGCGCAGCTGGCACGAGCCGCCGCGTTCGCTCCTGAGTCGCGAGCAGGAGTGGGAAGCCGAGCAGGGTGAGCCAGACGCGAGTGTGGTCTCGCTGGTCATCGTCGCGGACGAGCGGCCGGTCGGCGATATCAACCTGTTCCAGATCGACACCAGGAACCGCCACTCACTCATCGGCCTCAGCCTCTGGCGGGCCGAAGACCGCGACCACGGCTACGGCAGCGACGCGATCCGCGCGATGCTCCGATGGGGCTTCGGCCACCTGAACCTGCATCGCATCGAGCTGGCCGTCGACGGCAACAACGAGCGCGCCATCCACGTGTACGAGAAGATCGGCTTCGTGCGCGAGGGCGTCCGCCGCCAGCACCACTACGACGGCGGAGCCTACCACGACGAGATCACGATGGCGATCCTCGACTGCGAGTTCGCGGCACGCGACCATGGCGCGCGCCCGGACTGAATCGCCCGCTCCCCGCAGGCGTCGCCCATCGTCGCAGGCGCCCGCCGAACCGGGCACCGTCCGCCCGGGCCGGGGCCGCGCCCTTCGCCCGACCGAAGCCGCCTACTACGCGCTGGTCGTGCCCGGGCTTGAAGCGTTGGCGGCGGAAGAGCTGACCTCGCTCGGGGCGCGCCTGACGGCGACGCTGAGCCGCTTCGACCGACGCGAGAGCCTACTGCTCTTCCAGAGCGCCGACATCCGGCGTGTGCTCCACGGACGTCTGGCCGAAGACATCTTCCGCGTCGTGCTCGACACGCCGACGCCGCACGCCCGCAATGTGCCCGCGGCGATCGCACGGCTTCTGGAGAAGCGGGCGCTGAACACGGCGCTGTTCGAGCACAACGCGCTCGCTCCAAAGCGCGGGGGCCGCTCCTATCGCACGGTCGTGCGGGTGGCCGGACGCCAGCCGTTCCGGCGCGAGGACCTCGAGGCTGCGGTCGTGCGGGCACTCGGCGCGCTGCTGCCGCACTGGGTACGGACCCGCGAGACGGCGAGCGTCGAGGTGTGGGCGCACGTCATCAGCGAGCGCACCATTGCCGGCGTGCGGCTGACGCCCGATGAGTTCGCGCAGCGCCGGTACAAGCGCGCGCATCTCCCCGCTTCGCTCAAGCCCACGGTGGCCCGCGCGCTCGCGCTGTGGTCGGGGCCGCGGGCCGATGACGTGGTGCTCGACCCGATGGCCGGAGCCGGTACGATCCTCCGTGAGCGGGCCGACGCCGGACCGGCGAAGCTCATCGCCGGCGGCGACGTCGACCGAGTCGCCATCGATGCCGCACAGACCAATGCAGGGAGCCACCCGCACCTGGCGCTGTGGGACGCGACACGGCTCCCGATCCGAGGCGAGAGCATCGACGCGATGATCACCAATCCGCCATACGGCAGGCAACACGAGGCTGTTCGCGGGCTCGATCGCCTTTATCGCGCCCTTCTGCGCGAGGCGGCGCGCGCGCTGCGTCCGGGCGGGCGGCTCGTGGTCCTGACGGGCGAGCCGGCCATCCTGATGGGCGCGATTCCCAAACAAATTCGGGTGCTGGAGCGGCACCGGCTGCTGCTCCGCGGTCTGCCCGTCACGGCGTTCGTCGCGGTGAAGCGATGAGTCTGCGGCCGGGGTTCCTCATCATCGACAAGCCCACAGGCGCCACCTCGTTCTCGATGGTCTCGCTCGTGCGGCGGCTCGCCGGCGTACGACGCGTCGGCCATGCTGGCACGCTCGACCCGCTCGCGTCGGGCGTGCTGCCGATCGCGGTGGGCGCGGCAACGCGGCTCATCGAGTATCTCGACGACGCGCCGAAGACCTACGCGGCGGTCGTGAGATTGGGCGCGGCGACCACTACCTTCGATGCCGAAGGCGAGGTTACGGAGGCGCGCGACGCCTCGGGCATCGGGCGCCATGAGATCGAAGCGGCGCTAGGCGAGTTCGTCGGCGAGATCGAGCAGGTGCCGCCGCGATATAGCGCGCTCAAGGTCGCCGGCAAGCCGATGTACGCCTACGCCCGGGAGGGCACCGATGTCGCGCCGGCAGCGCGCCGCGTCCGCATCGACAGCATCCGCGTGCTCGGATACGCGAACCCGGATTTGGAGTTCGAGGTGGTCTGCGGCAAGGGGACGTACATCCGCTCGCTCGCGCACGACCTCGGGGCGCGGCTGGGGTGCGGCGCGCACCTCGCGGCCCTGCGCCGGACGGCGAGCGGCGGATTCACGCTCGAAGACACACACGCGCCCGATGACCTCATCTCCGTGCAGGCTCGCGGCGAGTTCGAGGAGCTGCTTCTGGCGCCCGATCGTGCGGTCGAGCGGCGGCCCGCCGCCATCTTCGCCAGCGCGCCGACGGCGGCCATTGTGGCAGGGCGGGATGTCTCGCTACCGAGCGACTCGCGCGCGAATGTGTGCCGTGCGTATTCGGTCTCGGGCGAGTTCCTCGGCGTGCTCGCACCTCTCGGAAGCGGCCGCTGGCACCCCGAAAAGGTGCTTTTGCCGTCCCAAAAGGGCTGATTTCGAGCAATTTCGCCGAATCTGGCCAGATTCGGCTTGACATGCTTCCGGCGACGTCTATCATTCGAACGATCGCCCGGCCATGGCAAGAACTGCTCATCGGCCTACGCGAAAGGCGGAGCCCGACCGCGCGCACGGCCGCGGCGCACTCCCAGGAGATGCAAAGGAGGACCAATGGAAGCGTACTGCCTGAAGTGCCGGACCCAGCGGGAGATGTCGAGTCCCGAAGAAGTGACGATGAAGAACGGCAAGCCCGCGACGATGGGCAAGTGCCCGGTCTGCGGCACGAAGATGTACCGCATCGGCAAGAAGTAGCACGACGGGGGATACAGCGAATCCAGAGGGCGGCCGTCATGGCCGCCCTCTCGTCTTGCCCGCGCTGGATGCTCCGCGTTCGCGCCCAGGTTTCGTGACGCAACGCGCGTTAACCTTCGTCGTCGTTCTCGCGTTGTACTAACAGTAGGCTCTGAAGCAGGCCGACCGCAGGAAGCGAGACGCAAGTGAACCGCCGAAGAATCGTCGCGATTGGCAGCGTCGCCGTACTCGTCGTCGCGGCGCTGTCGGCCGCCGGCTTCTCCTTGCGGGCGTTCGGACCGTCGTCGTCCTGGAACCTGCTCGCGCCACCCGCAACCGCGACGCCCACAGCTACCGCGACCGCAACCTTCACACCGACCGCCACGCCGACCGCAACTGCTACCGCGACCTTCACGCCGACGCCGCTTCCGACGTCGACCCCGACACCCGCCGTCCCGGCGCCGAATCCGCCGGCGATTCCTGGCCCAGATGTCCAGGGCGAGCGGTGGGTCGATGTCGACCTCGAGCACCAGACGACGACCGCGATGATCGGCGACCAGGCGGTGTACTCGGCGCTCGTGACGACGGGGAAGGATGGCTGGGAGACACCGCGCGGGACGTTCCACATTCTGTACCGGGTGGCGGACGAGACGATGACGTCGGCGTCCATCGGGGCGGAGGACTACTACGTGCTCGACCACGTGCTCTACACGCAGTACTTCACGGACCGCGGCCATGCGCTGCACTACAACTACTGGCAGCCGCAGTCGTACTTCGGCCGCGTGCGCTCGAGCCACGGCTGCGTCGGCATGCGGCTGGCCGACGCGAAGTTCTTCTGGGACTTCGCGGGCGTCGGGACGCGCGTCACCATCCACTGACGTCCGCGCTGTCGGCATCCCCGCATCGCCTCTGGCGAGCTAAATTGCAGCTTCATCACATATCGACGGATCCGCCGATCTGCCTCCCAATACCCGCGTAGACTGGGAAGAGATTGCGAAAGGAGGGCGTATGCGGAGCTTGGGATTGCTGCTGCTGCGACTGGCCGCCGGCACGGTGCTGATCGGCCATGGGTACACGAAGCTGTTCGGAGGGCGCGGCAAGCGCGCGCCAGAGGCGCTCGAGTCCGTCTTCGGCCCGAACTTCCCGCAGGCCGTAGAGGAGTCCGGGCCGGAGAAGTTCGCGGAAACGCTCGAGCGGATCGAAGTGCCGGCGCCGAAGGCCGCCGCGGTCGCGAGCGGTCTCGCCGAGTTCGGTGGCGGCCTCGCGTTCGTGCTCGGACTGAAGACGCGGATGGCGGCGCCGGCTGTGCTGATCAACATGGGGACCGCGATCCGCAAGGTGCACTGGAGCCGCGGCATGTACGGGGAAGGCGGATTCGAGTTCCCACTGATGCTCGCCGCCGCCGCGGCGACGCTCTTCTTCACGGGGCCGGGTGTCTTCTCGCTCGATGCGGCGCGGTCGGCGGGCAAGAAGATCGCCGGCGATGACGACGACTGATCCGTAAGAGGAGCGAGCGACTGCTCACTCCCTTCCCGAGCGGACCTCGGGGCGGCCCGCACGCATCATCGGGGGACAGAGACACGGGCGGCAGATGGCCACACAGAAGGAGCTGATGCTCCGCCTCTCGTCGCTCGTCGGCGAGGACACCCTCTTTCGGAAGGCGTCGTACCGGCGCTTCTGGCTGTCGGAACAACTCGGCAGCACGGCCTTCAGCGCGCTCATCTACACGCTCTTCCTGATGATCGCGCAGAAGACGGGCAGCTCGTTCTACAGCAGCCTGTTCGCGGCCACATACATCGGCCCTGCGGCACTGCTCGTGACGGTGTCCGGCGCCCTCGTCGACCGTCTGCCGAAGCGCGAAGTTCTCGTGGCGTCGTACCTGGCCTGGGCGGTGCTGGCAGCCGGGTTTGCGCTGCTGATCGGTGTCCTCTGGGCCGTGTATCTGCTCGCGGTCCTGTTCGCGATGGTGTCGCAGGTGAAGGGCGCCGCCGGGTCGTCGGCGCGACCGCTCCTGGTGCCACGGGACAAGCTCGACCGGGCAACAGCGCTGGGTCAGCTCGGTGGCCTGATCGCGCAGGTGATCGGCGTCCTGATTCTGCCGTTCGTGTTCCTGCACACCGTGGGGCCGGCATGGCTGGCGGCCCTGTGCGTCCCGCTGTTCGTCGCGGCCGCGTACCAGGCCGCGAGGATCACCAAGATCGGCGGTCGCGTAACGGATGTCCGGAAGGCACTCTCCGGCAGCGGCGCGCACTTCATGGAGGCATGGAGCTACCTTGCCGGCGAGCGTACGAGCTACGTCACGATGTGGCTGTACATTCTCACGAGCGTCATCGCGTACGTCGTCATCACGCTCATCCCGGCGTACGCCAGCGATATCCTCGGCGTGCCGAAGTCCGTCGCGGTGTTCATCGCCATCCCGGCGGCAGTGGGCGTCTGGCTCGCGCTCCGCTTCGACCACATTGTCATCCGCCGACTCGGTCCGCTGCCTTCGGTGATCTTCGGGTTTGCCGGGCTCACCGCGGGCGTGATCGCGCTCGGCTTCACCGGCGGCATCGCGCGGGTGTTCGCCGCTACCGGCGTCCCGCTGGGCGCCGATGCCCTGCCAATCTGCATCGCCCTGGTGCTCGCCGCGGTCATCGGCTTCAGCTACATGTTCATCAACGTCACCGACAACGCGATCATCAACGCGCGGATCCCGCGCGGGATGCAGGGACGCGTGTTCACGGGCCAGAATGTGCTCGCGAATCTTACCGCGGTGCCGCCGATCCTCCTCGCGGGCGTTACGGCGGACCAGATCGGCGTCTCGCCCGTGTTCGTCGTCACCGCGTCGGCCTGCGCCGGCATCGCCTTCGTCATGCTCGGGCGCCACGGTGTGCAGTTCGTGATGCTCAAGCGGGCCGCGCGGGGGGACCGTCCGTCTCCGGGGCTTGTGCCGACCCGTCCGACCACACCGCAGGAGCAGATCGGCCCGGGCGTCGATCCCGAGCAGGCCGCGCAGCCCGGAACGCCGGGCGCGCATCGCGCGCAGTCGCCAGACGAGCGGCCGGCATCGCGGCGCGCCGTCGGCGACGGCCACGAGCCCGGACTGCGCTAGCATGCAGCGATGTCGCTGCGCCCCGAAGACGAGTTTGCCCCGATCACCGAGAGCGGCCCGCTTGTTGACGAGTTGCGGGCGCGCATCGCTGCAGACGGGCCGATCACCTTCCGTGACTTCATGGCCGCGGCGCTCTATCACCCGCGCCACGGCTATTACTCCACGCACGCCGACGCGATGACGCGCGGCGGGGATTATGTCACGAGTCCGGAGATCCACCCGATCTTCGGCGTCCTCGTCGCCAAGCACATCATCGAGGTCTGGAAGGAAATGGGTGCGCCGCCGCGCTTCCAGATCGTCGAGCTCGGTGGCGGCGGCGGGTTGCTGGCGCGTGACATCATCAGGCGCGCCGCGCGCGAGCCGGCGTTCGCGCGTGCCCTCCGCTACACGATCGTGGAGACGAGCGCGTTGCTCGTCGAGAGGCAGCGCCGGACCGTCGCGGAAGCGGCGGACACGGGAGTCGACGTCGCGTGGTCTACGGAGCTGCCGCGCGCGATCGAAGGATGCGTGCTCTCGAACGAGTTCTTCGATGCGCTCCCGGTGCACCGCGTCCGTTGCGCCCGGGATGAACTGCTCGAGGTGTACGTCACGCACAATGGCGACCGCTTCGCCGACACCTTCGCGCCGCCTTCGACGCCAGCGTTGGGCGCCTATTTTGACGCGCTGGGGCTCCTGCCGGGCGAGGGCTGCTACGCCGAGGTGAACCTCGAGGCGCTCGGGTGGACGGAACGCATTGCCGCCAGCCTCGAACGGGGCGTCGTGCTGACGTTCGACTACGGGTACGAAGCGCGCGCGTTGTACGCGCCGTGGCGCCGCGACGGCACGCTGCTTTGCTTCTACCGCCAGTCGATATCGAGCGATCCCTACGCGCGCGTCGGCAAGCAGGACATCACGTCAAGCGTGGACTTCACGACTCTGCGGGCGGCGGGCGAGCGCGCCGGGCTGCGGGCGGACGGATTCACCGACCAGAGCGCGTTTCTCGTGCGAAGCGGGATTGGCGCGGGGTTGGCGGCGCCCGGCGAGGGCGGACAGCTCGAGGAGTACTTCGCGCGACGGAACGTCGTGATGGATCTCATCGATCCGGGCAAGCTCGGCCGCATCAAGGTTCTGCTCCAGTCGAAGGGCTTAAGTTCGCTCGAGCTCCAGGGGTTCGCGGATGCCTAGTCCGGCCGCCGGCGACCGCGCACCGGAGTTCCGGATGGCATCGACGAAAGGCGATGTCGCGCTGTCGGACCTGCTCGCCGATGGCGCGGCTGTGGTCGTCGTCTTCTACTTCGAGGACGGTACGCCATCGTGCGAGACGGAGTTGAGCATCTTTCGCGATGCGACGGAGATGCTCGACGAGACGGACGCGCGGGTCGTCGCGATCAGCGCGGACAGCGTCGCATCGCACGAGACGTTCGCGGCGCGGCTCGGCGGCGTGCCGTTCCCGCTCGCGTCCGACGCCGCGCTCGACGCGGCGCGGGCGTACGGCGTGGTCGACGAGGCCGACGCCCGGCGATCGCGTCGCGCCATCTTCGTCATCGCGCCCGATGGCACAATCGCGCTCGCTATCCCGCACTTCCAGCCGAACAACATCGGGCACGTCGAGGAGGTATTCGGCGCGCTCGCGACGATGCGTCCGGCGTAGGCGCCGCGTTCACAGCCCCCCGGCCGACTGCACGGCCGGTGCCACCGGAGGCTCGCGGCGAGATGCAATTGCCACCTCGCTCCTCAGCAGCAAGTACGTCGGCGCTACCCCGGGGATGCTGTAATGAGGGGTGTCGGAAGACAGCGAAAGGAGCACGCAGATGGCGAACAATCTTACGCTTGAACGCCTGAAGACGATGCAGGGCAAGGACGTACGCTCGCTCGATGGCGAGAAGATTGGCTCGGTCGAGCGGATCTTCATCGACGAGACATCGCAGGATCCGGAGTGGATCGCGCTCGACAACGACAACATCCTGCCGCTCGATGGTGCGAGCGTGGTCGGCGACGAGATCCGCGTCAGCTTCACGAAGAGCAAGGTGGACGACGAGCCGGACATCGAACCGGACGCGAACGGGTACCTCAACCCGGATCAGGAGACAGAGCTCCGGGAGTACTTCGGCCTTATCGGGGGGCAACACATCGAAAGCCACCGGATGAGCGTCTACCGGTACCCCGACCTGTAACCTCGAAGCCACCCCGCATCCCGGACGCGCGGCGGAAGCTCTTCCGCCGCGCATTCGTGTCCGTGGCGCCTGGCGTCGTCGAGCCGATTGGGCGCGAGTCGTATCCGGACTTTTTCTTTCTCGTAACACAAACGGAGACTCACTGGTGCGAAGATAGGCGCAGAGGTGCTCCATGAACCTACGCAAGAACGCCGCTGCGAAGCTGACCGCCCTGGCGGCGGCCCTGTTCACCCTGGCAGGCGGCTTCGTCCTCGTTCATCGCAACCCGCCGGCATCGGATGCGGCACCACAGCCGGTGGCGAGCACTTCCGGCCCCAGCCAGCCGGCGCCGGCAAGCCAGCAGGCCGCACCGAACTCCGATGCCGGCGATGACTCCACATCAAGCGCGCAGCAGACGGCGCCCCCGGTCACACGGATGACGCACACGCGGACTCATGCTTCGTGAGATGACAACCGCGACGTTCCCCGCGATGGGCGGCGCCATCGAGGTCCAGTTGCCGGCGCCGGCTGCCGGACAACTCACCGCGATCGAGCGCCTGTTCGCGGAGCACGAACGGGTGATGAGCCGCTTCCTTCCCGACAGTGAGCTGTGCGCGCTGAACGCCAACGCGGGCGCCGCCTTCGCGGCCTCGCCGCTGCTGTTCGACGTCTTGAGCGAGGCGTGCGGCTGGGCGTGTGTCACGGGCGGCGTGTTCGATCCGACCGTCATCGACGTGCTCGAAGCGACTGGATACGACCGTCCTTTCGAGCGGATTGATGGCGGAGTGGCGGTCGCCGAGCGGCCGCGCACGCGCCGTCTGTGGCGCGAGATCGCGTTCGACTTCGAGCGCGACGTGATCACCCTGCCGCGCGATGTCCGCATCGACCTGGGCGGCATCGGCAAGGGCTACACGGTGGACCGGGCGATCGAGTCGTTGGCTTCCCAGACCACGGCAATGGTGAACGCGTCCGGCGACCTGTACGCCGCGGGCGACGGGCCCGCGGGAGACGGCTGGCGCATCGGCGTCGCCGACCCGTTCGAGCCGGACCGCGACCTTGCCGTGATCGTCGTGCGCGATCGTGGCGTCGCCACGTCCGGATCGTCCAAGCGGCGATGGGGCGCGGATGCGCGCTATCACCACCTGATCGATCCGCGCGCCGGGGGCAGCTCGGAGAGCGACGTCTTGAGCGTCACCGTGATCGCCTCGTCCGCGACCGAAGCGGACGTGCTCGCGAAGACGGCATTCCTGCTCGGAGGAGAGGCGGGGCAGCGCTTCGTCGAAGCGCGCGAGGGCGCGGCGAGCCTGGCGGTGACACTTCGTGGCGATGTGCTGATGTCGGACCGGTTCGCGGAGTACCTGGCATGAACCACGACTTCTGGTACCTCTCGCGCGCTGCGGGATTCACGGCGTACCTGCTGCTCTTCGCGTCGGTCGCGCTCGGGATCGCGACGAGCACGCGCCTGGGTCGCCGGATCATGGCGCAGAACGCCACGTTCGATATCCATCGCTTCCTCTCACTGCTCGCGCTGGCGTTCACCGCGTTCCACGTCTACATCCTGCTCGGTGACGGGTACTTCAACTACAACCTCATCCAGCTGACGGCACCGTTCCTGTCGCCGTACCGGACGTGGCAGGTCGCCGCCGGCACGTTCTCGCTGTACGCACTCGTGCTGATCGTGCTGAGCTTCTACCTGCGAAGGTGGATCGGCTACCGCTCGTGGCGCGCGCTGCACTTCGTGACGTTCGCGCTGTACGCCGGTGCGACGCTGCACGGCATCACCGCAGGCTCGGACACGATGCAGGCGTGGGCGCGGGGGCTGTATCTCGTCACAGGCGCGGTCGTCCTCGGGCTGATCGCGTTCCGCCTGCAACACCGGATCCCACGCGACGTCTTTGCCCGGCGCGTGCGCTTCGCCGGTGCCGGGCTCGCGATCGTGACCGCGATCGTGCTGGTCTTCGGCACCGGTCTGCTTTCGCGCGGGAACGCGGGCGGTAACGCCGCCAACGTCTCGACCGCGGGCGGCGGGCTGAACGAAACCGCCGCGAAGGCATCGTTCGCGTTCGTCCCAAGCTTCGACAGCCAGGTGACCGGCAGCTACCGCCAGACCGGAGACGCATCTTCGTCGGAGATCGTGATGGACGGCACGGCGACGGGCGGCATCTCGGCGCGCATCAGCATCGACCTCGCGCAGGAGACGCCGGTACGGGCCGTCGACGACGAGGAAGCGGAATCGCACCCGGACGACGAGGAAGCGGAACGTGAGGCGGCGAGGACGGTCACGAGGAACACCGTGCAGCTCACCGATCCGTTGACCAACGCCGTGCTCTGCAGTGGCCAGCTCACCACGTTCGAGGGCGGGAACGCCCGCATGACGTGCGCGGGCACGGGCGCCATGAGCGGCGTCAGCATCACCATGCAGGGCGCGTTCAGGGGCGACGACGGCCAGTTCTCGGGTGCGCTCAGCGGCAGCATGACCCGGAACTGACGCTGCTACCGCGCATAACAGCCTCAGGGTAAAATGGCGCGAATGCGCACGACGCACATCTCGTGTTGCTCCTGCGTCTCGCCCGCGGGGCGATGCCAGCGAGGACCCGCCGCATGCCCGAAGACGAGCTGACCGTCCGTCCCATCGATTACCTCCGCGATGAGCAGCCGCTGCGTAGCTTCCTTAGCGAGCGCGACAAGATGCGACTGCAGCACATGGAGCCGGCCCTGCGCGAGGGCGACTGCTTCGCGTACGTCGCGGACGACCACGGCGTCGCGGTCGGCTGGGCGGTCGTGCACCTTCATTACCGCGAGGACCAGGACTGGGAGCCCGACGAGCTCGGCAGGTCGTACCAGGGCGACGACAACGGCTACCTGGAGAACATCGAGGTCACGGCGCGGCTGCGCAGCCGTGGCGTCGGCGCGAAGCTGATCGAGGCGGTCGAAGAAGAGGCGAAGCAGCGCGGCAAGCGCTTCCTGTGGCTGCACACGAGCGAAAACAATATCAAGGCGCACCAGTTGTTCGAGCGCGAGGGCTGGGTACACGAGACGAGCGTGTATCCGCCGTGGAAGCCGGCGCAGCGGACGCGCGTCTACAAGAAAGACCTGTAGGAGGCTGACGTGCGAAAGCTGTTTCTCCGTTCCCTCATCGTCACCGCCGTCGCGCAGTTCGTCGTCACCCGGCACATGGCCGGAAGAGTGATCGAGGAGGGCCGCGCCGAGCGCTTGTGGATGATGTACCCGCTGAACGTCGTCATGAACGCGCTCGCGTGGACGTTGATCCTGGGCGGCATCGGCCGCGTTGCGCGCGTCGTCCGGCGCGCGGTCTGAGTGCGCATCCGCCACGTCGATGCGTTCACGTCCGAACCGCTGACCGGCAACCCGGCGGCGGTCGTGGATGGCATCGGATTGGCGTCCGACGTGATGCAGCGCATCGCGCTCAACCAGAATCTCTCCGAAACGGTGTTCCTCCTGCCACCTGAAGATCCGGCGAACAGCGCGCGGATCCGCATCTTCACGCCGAGGTCGGAGCTCCCGTTCGCCGGGCATCCGACGATCGCCGCGGCGCACATCCTGACGGAGGAACGCATCGCGACGCCGGACGCCGGCGCGTCGCTGCTGCTCGAAACCGGCGCCGGCATCGTCCCGGTCGCCGTTGCAGCCGGCTCGCCGCGCTACACGATGACGCAGGCGCCACCTCAGTTCCGGTCGCCGTCAGCAGACGCGGGCGCAGTCGCGCGCGCGCTCGACCTCGGGCGCGATGACATCGTGCGGGTAGAGGACGTGTCCACCGGCATATGGTGGACCATCGCGCAGGTGCGTTCGTTCGACGCGATGATGCGCGTGAGCCCGCAGTTCGCGCTCCTCCAAGGACTCATGCTCGCGGTGTTCTGCGTTGGCAGCGCCACGGACGGCGTCGACGTGCACGTGCGTGCGTTCGCCGTCGGCGAAGGGATTCCCGAGGACCCCGTGACCGGCAGCGCGAACGGGTGCATCGCGGCAATCGTCGCGAAGCATGCGGTGCTGCCGGCGCAGGCCGGCGAGATCGCGTACGTCGCCGAGCAGGGCATCGAAGTCGCACAGCCGGGGCGGGTGTACCTTCGCATCACCGACCCCGAGCGTGAGCCGCGCGTGCACGCCGGCGGCGATGCCATTACGGTGCTGCGCGGCGAGCTGCTGCTGGAGTGAGCGTCACCGCCGCCATCCTGCTCGCCGCTTCAGATGCCACCATCGAGGGAACGGCGCTGGCGCTCCTCCCCTGGGATGGCGACGACGCGCTGATCGAGTGGCAAATTCAGTCGCTGCGAGCCGCGGGCTGCGACGTGATTGAAGTCGTGCTCGGCAGCGAGGCCGAACGACTGATCCCGCTCGTCGCGCGGGACGACGTCGAGCCGATCGTCCACGGAGCGTGGCGTGCGGACGCCGAGGCCGCAGTGCGCGTCGGCGCCGTGGCAACGCCGCGCGACACGCTCACCGCGATCATCGTCGACCTGGCGCAGCCGCGGCCGCCCGCGCTGCTGCGGGCGCTGCTCGATGCGCACGCCGACGCGGCCGCGCCGGTGACGCGCCCGGCGTACAACGGCACAGCGGGCTGGCCGGTGATCGTGGATGCGGAGGTGTTGTCGGAGGTGCGCAACAGCGGCGCCGAGCGCGGCGGCCTGCGGGCGATCCTCGACCGCCACGCGTCCGAGACGTGTTATGTCGAGATGGGCGAGATCGTACTGCTGTCGATCGAAGACGCCGCGAGCGCACGCGGGCTGCGTGATCTCACCGTTGGCGCCTGAGGCAGTGCGGCGACCCTACGCCGTGACATCTTCCCGCTCGGGGAGGAGGCGCTGGAACAGCTCGTTGCTCAGCAGACGGTCGCGCGGCGTGAGGCGGAGGTGGGTCGCCGTCTCTTCGAGCAGCGCGTAACCGACGAACTCGTCGATGATCGCGCCATAGGCGGTGTGGACGTCCGTCCCGAAGCGGTCTGCGAACGCCGGCTTCGAGACGCCCTCGATCAGGCGCAGACCGAGGATCAGCTCGTCCGCCATCGCCAGCTCGGGCGTGATCTGCTCCGCGCCGATGACGTGCCGCATCTCCGCCTGCCCGTCCTGCGCGCCGGCGTCGGCTTCATCGACGAGCTCCGTGTAGCGGTTGGGCAGGAGCACCGTCGAGAAGCGCACACCATCGAGGTACGAGTGGGCGCCGGCGCCGAGCCCGAGGTACTCGCGGTTCCGCCAGTAGATCAGGTTGTGCGCACATGCGCGGCCCGGCCGGGCCCAGTTCGAGATCTCGTAGTGGTCGTATCCGGATCGAGCGAGCCGCTCCTCCGTCCACTCGTACTGCTCCGCCTGGCCGTCGGGGTCGGGCGCGACGACGCGTCCCCGCGCGACGTCGCGCGCGAGCGGCGTGCCCTCCTCGACCGTGAGCGCATAAAGCGAGAGATGCTCGGGCGCCATCGCCAGCGCGTCATCGAGCGTCCGCTGCCATGCGACCAGCGGCTGTTCGGGCAGTCCGTAGATGAAGTCGAGGTTCACGTTGTCGAAGCCGGCCCGGCGCGCCGCGGCGTACGCGTCCCGCGCCTGCTCCGCGGTATGGATGCGGTCGAGCGCGACGAGTTCTTCGTCGTCGAGCGACTGGACGCCGATCGAGAGGCGGTTGAAGCCGGTGTCGCGCAGCCCGCGCAGGTACTCGACACCCAGGCTCCCGGGGTTC
>DASUKS010000176.1:0-31079 GCA_036278595.1 Dehalococcoidia bacterium | reverse complement strand
TTCCTTGACTCGCTTGAGTCTGCGTCCCTATACTGACGCTGCGAACCCGCCCCCGAGGTGGGGCGTATTTTTGTTCGGCGCATGTGCGATTTGCCCATGTTCGGGCGTTCGACCAGGCCCGAGTGGCGCAACGGCAGCGCAACCGATTTGTAATCGGTAGGTTAGTGGGTTCGAATCCCCTCTCGGGCTCCATCGATCCCGCGGCCGGAGGTGAGCCGCAGGTCCGCTCGGAGGCAGCGAGCGAGACCCGACGGAGAGACCGGTCTGCCCACATAGCTCAGTTGGCAGAGCACACCCTTGGTAAGGGTGAGGTCATCGGTTCGAATCCGATTGTGGGCTCCACAGGGTAGGCGCCCCGGCGACGGGGCAGGAAGATAGCAGTTCGGGCGTCTGCCACCGCATGCCGCCCACAGACGATTGGTAGGCACGTCCGCGAGGGCGGACCACACAGCAAGCCCCTCAGCCAGGGGGGCGACAAAGGAGAAGCCGGAGATGGCCAAGCAGAAGTTCGAGCGGACGAAGCCGCACGTCAACATCGGGACCATCGGTCACGTTGACCATGGCAAGACCACCTTAACCGCGGCCATCACAAAGGTCCTCTCTCTCAAGAAGCTCGCCGACTACCGCGACTTCGGCAGCATCGACAACGCTCCGGAGGAGCGCGCGCGTGGCATCACGATCGCCATCACGCACGTCGAGTACGAGACGGAGAAGCGGCACTACGCGCACGTCGACTGCCCGGGTCACGCCGACTACATCAAGAACATGATCACCGGCGCCGCACAGATGGACGGCGCCATCCTGGTCGTCGCCGCGCCCGAAGGCCCGATGCCGCAGACGCGCGAGCACATCCTGCTCGCGCACCAGGTGCAGGTGCCGAGCATGGTCGTGTACCTGAACAAGGTCGACCAGATGGACGACCCGGAGCTGCTCGACCTGGTCGAGTTGGAGCTGCGCGAACTGCTCACGAAGAACGGCTTCCCGGGCGATGACATCCCGATCATTCGCGGCAGCGCGCTTGCGGCGATGAACTCGAGCAGCGACGACGCGAACGCGCCCGAGTACGCGAGCATCCTCGAGCTGATGAACGCGGTCGACGAGTACGTGCCGCAGCCGGAGCGGCCGGTCGACCAGCCGTTCCTCATGCCGATCGAGGACGTCTTCGGCATCAAGGGTCGCGGCACGGTCGTCACCGGCCGTATCGAGCGCGGGATCGTCAAGGTCGGTGAGGAAGTCGAGATCATCGGCTTCGGCGAGAGCCGCAAGACGACGGTCACCGGCGTCGAGATGTTCAAGAAGCTGCTCGACCAGGGCCAGGCGGGCGACAACGTCGGCTGCCTCCTCCGCGGCATCGAGCGCGAGGACATCGAGCGCGGGCAGGTGCTGGCGAAGCCGGGCTCGATCACGCCGCACAGCAAGTTCGAGGCCGAAGTCTACGTCCTGTCGAAGGACGAGGGCGGGCGCCACACGCCGTTCTTCAGCGGCTACCGGCCGCAGTTCTACATCCGCACGACGGACGTGACGGGTTCGATCCAGCTGCCGGACGGCGTGGAAATGATCATGCCCGGGGACAACGTCAAGATGAAGGTCGAGCTGATCACGTCGGTCGCCGTCGAGGACGGCCTGCGCTTCGCTATCCGCGAGGGCGGGCGCACCGTCGGCGCCGGTGCGGTCACGAAGATCACAGAGTAGAGCGAAACGCCGGACGGCCCGCCCGTTATACTGAGTAGACGTGCGGGCCGTCGCGTCTGTGGCGCATTTGCCACATGAGGAAGCATGGCGAAGAAGGAAGACCGGAGCATCATCACGCTCTCCTGCACGGAGTGCAAAGAGCGTACGTATACGACGACGAAGAACCGGCGGAACGACCCCGACCGGCTGGAGTTGCGCAAGTTCTGCCCGCGCTGCCGCTGCCACCGGCCGCATCGCGAGGTCCGGTAGGGAGGATGAGATGAGCCGAGCCCTGAGGCGTCAGCCGCTCGTTCAGAAGCCGCCGGCGAAGGCGCCCTCCTTCCGTCCCGCGGCGCGGCCGCAGAAGAAGCAGGTCACGGCCGCCGCCGCCGAAGGCGCGAAGCGCCGGTCGCTGTACGACCGGTTCATGCCACGCTTCGTGCAGGACATCATCAACGAGCTGAAGAAGGTGACGTGGCCGACTCGCGAAGAGACGGTGCGCCTGACGGTCATCGTCATCGTCGTGTCGGTCGCCATCGGCCTCTTCCTGGGGGGCGCCGACATTGGCTTCAACTGGATCGTCGACAAGACACTCCTGAGGTAACTGAGGAATGGCACGCAAGGGCAAGGCCGCCATCGCGCAGCTCGAGGCCGATCAGGAAGGCGTCGAGAACGGCGCCCTCTCGCCCGAAGACGAGGCGATCCAGGAGGGCCGCTCCTGGTACGTGATCCACACCTACTCGGGCTACGAGAACAAGGTCAAGACGAACCTGGAACACCGCATCCAGACGATGGATGCCAAGGACCTGATCTTCCAGGTCGTCATCCCGACCGAGGATGAGATCGAGATCCGCGATGGCCAGCGCAAGACGGTCGCGCGCAAGATCTTCCCGGGCTACGTGCTCGTGCAGATGATCGACCTCAAGGAAGACGACATCCGGTCGAGCCAGGCGTGGTTCGTCGTGCGGAACACGCCCGGCGTCACGGGGTTCGTCGGATCGGGTACGCGCCCGGTGCCGCTCGAGCCGCCGGAGGTGAAGCGGATCCTGCGTCAGATGCGCGTCGAGGCGCCGAAGGTGAAGGTCGGCTTCGTCGTCGGGCAGAGTGTGCGCATCGTTGACGGGCCGTTCCAGGACTTCGTTGGGCAAGTGGACGACATCAACCTGGAGAAGGGCAAGGTCAAGGTGCTGGTGTCCTTCTTCGGGCGCGAGACGCCCGTCGAGCTGGACTTCCTGCAGGTCGAGCGGATGTAGCCGCGGCCACGAGGCCGCGCGAGAACCAACGGAATACGCACGGGATGGCCAGCCCGCGCACGGCTGGCGTCTTCGTGAGATGAGCCGGGCGGGTACGCCCGCGGAGGACGGCCGGCGAAGGCCGCAGAGGAAGACCATGGCGAAGAAGATCCGCGCAGTGATCACGCTGCAGATCGAGGCTGGAAAGGCCAACCCGGCGCCGCCGGTGGGCCCGGCGCTCGGTCAGCATGGCATCAACATCATGGGCTTCTGCAAGGAGTACAACGAGAAGACCGCGAGTCAGGCGGGCTCCATCGTCCCCGCCGAGATCACGGTGTTCGAGGACCGCTCCTTCTCGTTCATCCTCAAGACGCCGCCGGCGTCCGACCTGCTCAAGAAGGCCGCGGGGATCGACAAGGGCAGCCCGGCGCAGAAGCGCCAGAAGGTCGCGACGCTGAAGCGCGACGACCTGAAACGCATCGCCGAGATGAAGATGAAGGACCTCAACGCGAACGACGTCGACGCCGCGATCCGCATGGTCGAAGGCACCGCCCGCTCGATGGGCATCGAGATCTCGTAAGGTACGAGGGAGTAACCGGCGACGGAGGCCATTCCCGCACGGGAGGCCGGCTCGGACCCGAGAGGGTTGCACGCCGCCGAGGAGGAGGACGAGTAGATGAAACAGGGCAAGAAGTACCGCGCCGCCGCCGAGAAGGTCGACGAGGACAAGCTCTATACGCCGCAGGAGGCGATCCAGCTCGCGAAGGAGATCGCCTTCGCGAAGTTCGATGAGACCGTCGAGCTGCATCTGCGCACCGGGCTCGACCCGCGGCATGCCGACCAGCAGATCCGCGGCACCTCGCTGCTGCCGCACGGTCTCGGCAAGACCGTGCGCGTGCTGGTCTTCGCCGAGGGCGAAGGCGCGCGCCAGGCGGAGGAAGCCGGCGCGGACGAGGTCGGCGCCGACGAGCTGATCAAGAAGGTCGAGGGCGGCTACACCGACTTCGATGTCGCGCTCGCGCAGCGCGACCTGATGGGCAAGGTCGGCCGCCTGGGCCGTGTGCTCGGCCCGAAGGGGCTCATGCCGAACCCGCGCTCGGGCACGGTGGTCGACGCCGGCGACATCGGCAAGGCTGTGCATGACGCGCAGCAGGGCCGCGTGGAGTTCCGTCTCGACCGCACGGCAATCGTGCACTGCCCGATCGGCAAAGTGAGCTTCGATGAGGCGGCGCTCGAAGAGAACATGGCGACGCTGGTATCGGAGATCGTGAAGGCGAAGCCGTCGGGTCAGAAGGGCGTGTACATCAAGTCGATCACGCTGACGACGACGATGGGCCCCGGCATCGCACTCGACCCCACGCCGACGCTGGCGATGAAAGCCGGATAGGCGTTCGTCGCAGGTCGCAGGTCGCAGGTCGCTTGTGAGCGGCGACGGCGGCCGGTACACTTCCGCCGCTTGAGACAGCAGGCGCGGCCGGTACGCCGGCGCATAATCCAGCCTGCCGAGGCGCAATACGCATGACGCAGGCCCGATGGCGGGCCGATGTCGCGTGTGCCCCTGTCTCCGGCAGGGGTTTGTTGTTGCCCCGCACATCGTGGGATGGGTGCTGGTTAGCCAGCTTCCATCCCGCAGCTTCCAATCGTAGTGGAACGCGCAACAGGCGCCGGAGGTACACGCCGTGCCCACAGTCAAGAAGCAGGAGACGGTCGCCGAGCTCAAGGACATGGTCGCACGCTCGGCGATCGTGATCGGCGCCGAGTACCGCGGCCTGAGCGTCAAGGAGATGACGGCGCTGCGGCGCGTGCTCCGCGAGGCCGACGTCGAGGTTCGGGTCGTGAAGAACCGCCTGTTCCAGCTGGCGGCCGACCAGGCGGGCGTCGCCCAGGCCGCGGAAGTGGCCGAAGGCCCGACGCTGGTCGTCTTCGGCTACGGCGACATCATCGCCCCGGCGAAGGCGATCGCCGAATACGCGCGGACCGCGCGCAACTCGTTCGCGCCGCGGAAGGCGTACTTCGACGGCGCCGTGCATCCGCCGACGATCATCGGCGAGCTGGCATCGCTGCCGTCGCGCGAGCAGCTCATCGGCCAGCTGGCCGGGAAGTTCATATCGCCGGTGCAGCAGCTGGCGACGCTGCTGAACGACAGCATCCAGGGGTTCGCGCGGCTCGTCGATGCGCGTGCGAACCAGCTCGAGGAACAGGGATCAGCGCAGGCGTAGTTGCACCAGGGGTGCGTGGAGGGAAGACATGCCGAAGGTCGAAGAAGCGTTTGACATCATCAAGGAAATGACCATCATTGAACTCCGCGATCTCAACAAGAAGATCGAAGATGAGTTCGGCATCACGGCGGCCGCGCCGGCGATGATGATGGCTCCGGCTGCGGCCGCGGGCGGCGGTGCTCCCGCGGCGGCGGAAGAGGAGAAGACCGAGTTCAATGTCGTGCTCAAGGACGCTGGCGCGAACAAGATCAACGTCATCAAGGCGGTGCGCGAGGTGACGACGCTCGGCCTCAAGGAAGCGAAGGACCTGGTCGAGAGCGCGCCGGTCAACGTGAAGGAAGGCATCGCGAAGGCGGAAGCCGACAGCGTGAAGGCGAAGCTGGCCGACGCGGGCGCGACGGTCGACGTCGTTTAACATCGGTCCGGGCGGCGTGCGCGGCGCCGCGCAGAACGCGCACGCCGTCTGGTACCATCTCCCCCTGTGAATTGCTACTCATGTGACGCCGCGGCGGTCAACGTCTGCAAGCGCTGCTCGCGTCCATACTGCGACGATCATGGCAACGCGCTCTACTGTTCCGACTGCCTCAAGCCGGAGAGCGCACTGCCGTCGTTCAACCTCTACCGCGGCGCGCTGCTGTTGATGCTCGTCGGCACGGCGCTTGCGGTGGTGCTCATCATCCGGCCGCCGGGCGAGACGAAGGGCGCCGCACCGGTGATCGCCGGCAGGGTGACGCCGACCGCGACGGTCTCCGGCGGCACGCCGGTGCCATCGATCGCGGCGCAGACCCCCGGCCCGACGACGACGCCGGGGACTGCGACGGCGGCCGGCGCCGCGACGACCACACCGCCGGCGGACCAGACCGTGACCTCGGGCACGCCGGCGCCCGTCCCGACCCCGACGGTCGCGTATCGCACGTACACGGTGCAAGACGGCGACTCCGTCGCGAGCATTGCCGAACAGCTCGTGGCGCCGGGCGACAACCTGAGCGCGTTCGAGGACGCGATCATGAACCTGAACAACCTGCAGGGGCCGGACCCGATCCTGCACACCGGCCAGCAGCTGCTCATCCCACCGCTTCCCTGAGGCATGGCAGGAAGCGACGGATCCGCACGTGCCGCGCTGATCCGCGGGACGCTGTTGTACAGCGTCTTCCTGGCGCTGGACATTGCCGTCATCGTGCTGATCCTCATCGTGCGGACGGGCGATGCCGCGTTCATCACGCTCGCGTTCGTGGCGTTCGTCGGGATCCTGCTGGTGTTCCAGGTGGTGCAGCACGTGCGCGATCTGCGCGCGCCACTCATCGAGACTGACGGCATCGTCATCCGCAAGTGGAAGCGCGCCGACCTGGTCATCGCCATGGAGGGCTACTATCTGACGGTCGGCAGGAAGGTGTTCCGCGTGCGGCCGGAGGACTGGGTGCACATCGACGAGATGATGCGCGTGCGCGTCGTGCACTACCCGCACACGCTCAACGTCGCTTCGGTGCAGGAGGTGTATCACCGCCCGGCGTCCGGCGACGGCACGGGAGACTACCCGTAGCCGGCGGCGCACCTTCGCCCGGCCTCGAGGGCTGTGCTAGGATGCGGCGCGCGGCGTCATGCCGTGGGGAGGGACAGACGATGATGAAACGACGGATGCTCGTGCTCTTCGGCGCGACGATGGGCGCTCTCGCCGCCGGGGTCACGGGCGCCGCCGCGGCCACTACGCAGGCCATCGGCGCGGCGCCGGCGTCGCGTCAGGCGGGCGCGCTCCAACTCGCCTCCGTGAGCGACACAGTCATCGTCCAGGTCGCCGTGGTCAGTGCGGTGGTGTTCGTCGTCGTGATCGTGGGCTTGATCGCGTACAACGTGCGGAAGCGGCTGGGCCTCGTGCCGCCGCCACCGGACCAGCCGGCCGGAGGGCACCACTAGAACCAGCATCGCGCTATGCGGCGTATTGTTGACAGACATGGCCCTCGTCAGCAAAATGAACTCCATTCATCAAGGTGAGGCTCCGGCCGGAGGCAGCGGGAACGAGGTGTGACGTGGCGGACAACGAACTCGGACTCCGGTACTGGCTGAACGACCGCATCTCACGCCGCCGCATGTTGGGCGGCGTTGCTGTAGGCGGCGCCGCCGTTGCCGCGGCCGGGCTCGTCGGCTGCTCCGGGAAGACCAGCAACCCGACCACATCGACCCCAGGGGCGGGCGGGGCGCCGACGCCCGCGCACGTGCTCGACGGAACCCAGGACGGCCCGCCAACGCACCTCGGCGGCATCCTCCGCACGCAGCAGGCGACGCCGCTGCCCAGCATGAACCCATTCGGGCCGAGCATCCTCGCGCTGGCGCAGGGGCTGACGCTGGGCTTCACCGTCTTCGACCACATGTGGTACGTCCCGACCGACACGGGCGAGGTCGAGCTGTTCCTTGCGACGAAGCTCGAACAGCCCGACCCGCTGACGGTGATCGCGACGATCGGCGATGCGACGTTCCACGACAAGGCGCCGGTCAACGGCCGCGCCGTGAAGGCATCGGACATCGTCGGAAGCTACAAGCGGTTCGCGCAACAACTGCCGATCGGCTTCGACTGGCTGCACGACATCATGCAGGACATCGTCGCACCGGACGACCACACGGTGAAGATCACGCAGAAGCGCAACTGGGCCTGGGTGATGACATCGTCGAACGCCGGGTCGCCGTGGTCGAGCTCGATCATCCCGGCGGAGGTCGTGGACGACGACAACTTCCTCGCGAAGGACGCCATTGGCTCCGGGCAGTGGGTGCTCCAGGGCCACGACAACGGCACGAACATCCGCTGGCGGAAGTTCCAGAACTTCCGCCAGTTCGCCGGGACGAAGGCGATCAAGGGGCAGCCGTACCTCGATGGCATCGACACGAAGGCGATCGCCGATGGCGCCCCCGCTCTGGCCGCGTTCAAGGCGAACGAGATCGACGCCTACGGCTTCCAGAACAAGTCCGAAGCCGATGACACCGCGAGGGCGCTGGGCGACAAGATCGTGGTATCGAGCGACCTCGCTCGCGACTTCTACTGCCTGATGTTGAAGTACGAGCCGCCGTTCACGGACGAGCGCGTGCGGCATGCGTTCAACCTGCTGATCAACCGCGATGAGGTGATCAAGCTGGCGGAGGAAGGCAGCGCGCTGAAGTGCCCGCCGGTGCCGCCGGCGCAGCTCAAGTACCAGCTTCCAGCGAACGACCCCGACCTCATGGAGTACTACCGCTACGACGTCGCCGACGCGAAGAAGCTGCTCGATGCGGCGGGCTTCGACTACAACCAGACGCACGAGCTCAAGCACTCGGTCCGCCCGGGCGATGCGCTGATCTCGCAGATCCTGCAGTCGCAGCTTCAGCGCGGCGGCGTCAAGACGAAGCTCGTGCCAGAGGACCTGGTCAAGTGGTTCAGCCAGTCACTCGGCACCGGCAACTTCCACATGACCGCGTTCGACCAACTGCCGTACGAGGACCCGGACTTCCCGATGCGATTCTTCCTCGCAGGCAGCGGCACGCAGAAGAATTTCATGGGCTACGACGACGCGGACGTGAACGCGGCGATCGTCGCGGCGGCGGAGGAGCTGGACGAACAGGCCCGGATCCAGAAGGTGCTGACCGCGCAGAAGACGATCATCAAGAAGTGGGCGCCGATGCTGAACCTGTACTCCCCCATCAATTACGGCGGCCGCTATAGCTACGTAAAGGGGTCGATCACCGGCCGCGGCTCGTACGGGCTGTTCAACCGCACGACGTGGCTCGACAAGTCGTGAACCGGGCGGGAGAGCTTCGCGCCGAAACGCGTACGGTGTCCTGATGCTGCGCTACACGCTGCGCCGCCTGTCGTTCTTGCCGATCATTCTGCTTGCGGTCTCGATCCTCACGTTCTGGGCGCTGCGCGTGCTGCCCACGGGCGACATCGCCGACGTCATCGGCGGCAGCAACGCGACGGCGGAGCAGAAGCAGGCGATCCGCGCGCAGTACGGCCTCACGCAGCCCATCTTCCCGGTGACGGTGTCGGCGGAGCCGCCGTTCATCGAGTTTCACAAGGACAGCCAGTACGGCACATGGCTCGTCGATGCGCTGCAGGGCAACTTCGGCAAGCAGTACAGCAATGGCGTCAGCGTGCGCGACGAGTTCGCGCGGCGCTTCCCCGCGAGCTTCGAGCTCGTGATCCTGAGCCTGGTCTTTAGCGTCGTGTTCGGCATCACGGCCGGGATCCTGTCAGCGGTCTACCGAAACACGTGGCTCGACTACGGCGTGCGCTCGTTCTCCGTGCTCGGGACATCGATCCCGGAGTTCTTCCTGCTGACACTGCTGGTGATCATCCCTTCGTACCTCTGGAACTACGCGCAGCCGTCGGGCGGGTACGTGCCGGTGTACGAAGATCCGGTGCGTAATATCCGGCTCTTCCTCCCGCCGGCGCTCATCCTTGGCCTCGCCGGATCGTCGGCGCTCATGCGGCTCGTCCGCACATCCATGCTCGAAGTGCTGCGCAGCGACTACGTGCGCACCGCGCGCGCGAAGGGGCTGCGCGAATGGAGCGTCGTGATGTCGCACGGGCTTCGCAACGCCAGCACGCCGATCCTGACGGCGATCGGGACGGCGTTCATCGCGGTGTTCGGTGGGTCGCTGATCGCCGAGCAGATCCTGAGCATCCAGGGCGTCGGCCTCTACTTCTTCACCGAGACGTTCAGCCGTGACCTGCCTGTGATCCAGTTCCTCGCGGTGTATACCGCGGCAGTCGTCGTGGTGGTGAACCTGATCGTCGATCTGTCCTACGCGTGGGCGGATCCACGCGTGCAGTACAACTGATGGCCACGATCGTCGGACGGCAGCAGGTTGCCCAGGCGGAAGCGTACGAGCTGCCGAGCACGCGCCCGTGGTACCGGAAGGCGATCACCCTCGCGCGAGACAACCCTCTGGGCACGTTGTCGCTGCTCGTCGTCGTGCTCTTCGTGGTACTCGGGCTCTTCGGCGGCGCCATCGCGCCGCACGACCCGACCGCGCTCGATGCGAACGCGCAGTTCCTGGGCCCGAGCCTTGCCCATCCGTTTGGCACCGACCAGCTCGGGCACGACATGTTCAGCCGCGTGCTCGCGGGCGCGCGCATCGACCTCAAGTTCGGCGTGATCGTGCTCTTCCTGGGCTTCTTCCCGGGCATCATCCTCGGCGTGCTGTCGGGGTACTCCGGGCGATGGATCGACTACCTGATCCAGCGCTCATCCGAGGCGTGGGGCGCGTTCCCGCAGCTCTTCCTGCTGCTGACGTTCATCGCCGCGCTCGGCCCCGGACTGCGGACCGCTGAAGCGGTGATCGCGGTTGGCGCGCTGTTCAGCGGCTCGCGGCTGCTCCGCGCGGTCGCGCTGATCGAACGGCACAAGGAGTACGTGATGGCCGCCCGCTCGACGGGCGCGAGCGAGTTCCGGCTGCTATGGCGGCACGTGGTGCCGAACGTCATGCCGTACATCCTTGTCGGCTTCAGCGCCATCTTCGCAGCGGCCATCGCGATCGAAGCCACGCTCTCGTACCTCGGCCTGGGCGTGGCGCCGGGCACGCCGAGCTGGGGGCACGACCTCTCGGCGAATCTCAACGCGGGCCAGCAGTACCCGTTCCTCGTCATCTTCCCCGGCATCGCCATCAGCGTCGTCATCCTGGCGTTCAACCTGCTCGGGGACTCGCTGCGGGACATCCTCGACCCGCGGCTCCGCGGATCGACCGGGCGCTCGCGCTAGGCGCCCGCGCTGATCTGTCGCGCGGCGGCGGCGCTCGCTACGCTGGATCCGTGCCCGACGATCGCTTCTACCCGCCCCTCAACTTCGCTTCGCTGCACGGCGAGTACGCCGCGTTCGAGCGCGCGCGCGCGGTCGTGCTGCCGGTGCCCTACGACTCGACCGTCACCGCGCGCGCCGGCACGCGCGACGGGCCGCACGCGATCATCGAGGCGTCCGCGGACATGGAGCTGTACGACGTCGGCCTCGGCACCGAGCCGTACCTGCACGGCATCCACACACTGCCCGAGCTGGCGCCGCACACCGGCTCGCCCGAGGCGATGATCGAGCGTATCGAAGCGGTCGCGGGCGAGCTGATCGACGCCGGGAAGTTCGTCGTGACGCTCGGCGGCGAGCACACCGTGGCGGTGGGCTCGATACGCGCACACGCCGCGCGCATCCCGGGGCTGAGCGTGCTCGCATTGGACGCGCACTCGGACCTGCGCGACGAGTACCTGGACTCGAAGTACAACCATGCCTGCACGCTGCGCCGGGCATCCGAGGTCGCAAGCGTGACGCAGGTCGGCCTGCGCAGCGCGTCCGTCGAGGACGCGGCGCTGATCCGCGAGGAGCGCCTGCCGTTCTTCTCGCCGGCCGAGTTCCGCGCCGCCGGACCGGACGCCGTCATCGACCGGCTGGGGAGCGACGTCTACATCACGATCGACCTCGACTGCTTCGACCCGTCCGAGATGTCGGCGGTCGGTACGCCGGAGCCCGGCGGCCTGCACTGGGATGAGGTCAGCGAGCTGATGGTGCAGCTCTCGCGTAGGAAGCGGATCGTGGGCTTCGACCTGACCGAACTGTCGCCTTCGCTGGGCCCACACTCCTGCGCGCAGTTGGCCGCGAAGCTGGCGTACCGGCTGATCGGGCTGGCATTGGGCCCGGGCGAGTAGCGCCGATGCCCGACGCAAGGCGACGCAGGCGAAGACAGCGTGACCGTACCCGGAGCGGCGCCACGTCGGCGACGGCGCCCCGCCCGGCGGTGGGCTCCCGCACGCGCCCGGCGGCGTCCCCGCCGCCGATGCCGCTGCCGTCGCCGACCGCGCGCGCGACGGGCTTCATCCTCGCCGTGATCACGGCGTTCCTCGCCGCGCTGTTGATCGTCAACGCGGTGCGCGGCGAGACCGGCGGCACCGCGGTGTCGGAGGTAATCGGTGGCGTGCTTCTGATCGTGATCGCGGTGATCGTCGCCGCGCTCGTCGCAATACCAGAGCAGATCCGGCGCTGGCTGAACCGGCGCCGGGGGTACTAGGCGCTCGCGGCGGCGTCCTGGCGCAGCTTGCGGATGTCGGCGAGATGTTGGCCCTCGTGCTCGACGATGTGGTCGACCATCTGGCGGATGCTCGTCCTGCCCGTCATCGGGTGCTGGCCGGTGCGCGCCCAGTTCCAGTTCACGAGCGTCGTGAGGAGCCGGACCGTGCGCGCGCGATGCACCTCGAGCTCATCGAGCATGTCGTTCAGCGCGCGTGCAGCGGGCGGGCCGTCCTTCGTGCTCGCGGCGTCATCCATAAGGGGGAGGATTGGATCCGTCTGGGTTGACATCATGTACAGCCGCTTGTGATAGAGCTCGGCGGCGTCAACGAGATGCCCGACGATCTCCTTGATGCACCACTCGTCGGCCGCCGGCCGGTAGGTCGCTTCCGCCTCGGTGATGCCTCGAAGCTCCTCGCGCAGGTCGCCGGGCAGTGCCCGCAACGGCTCGACGAGATCCTGATGCCCCGTGGTGCCGGGCTCGTTCCGCGGGTAGGTGAAGACGTTGGGACGCTCTGCAGTCATGCTCAACCCTGGATTGTCGCCGGCTCGGCGTTCAGCGGATACGCCAGCCGCTCGTTCAGCGTCGTCTCGGCGACGATCTCGCCGCCGCGCAGGTAGATGCGCGGTACGCGGGCGCTGATCCCGGCGAGGATCTCCCACGAGATCGTGTCCGCCTTCGCCGCCAGCTCATCGGCGTCGATGCGCTCGCTGCCCTGCGATCCAATGATAACGACCTCATCATCGACGGCAACGCCGGGCACGCCCGAGACGTCGACCATGCACATATCCATGGCGATGCGCCCGGCGATGGGCGCCCGCCGCCCGCGCACCAGCACTTCCGCCCGGCCGGAGAGCGCCCGGCGCAGGCCGTCGGCATAGCCGCACATCACGAGGGCGATCTTCGACCCGGCGCTGGCCGACCACGCGCGGCCGTAGCCGACGGTCTCGCCGTCAGCAAGCTCCGTCAGCCGCGCGATGCGGCTCTTCAGCGCCAGGACCGGCTGTAGCTCGACGGCTTCGCCGCAGTCCGGCGCCGGGTGGTAGCCGTACAGCCCGATGCCGGCGCGCACCATGTCGAGCGCCATGTCGGGCAGCGCCAGGACGCCGGCGGTGGGTGAGGAGTGCCGGACGGGGATCCACGGAAGGCGGCGCGCCGCCTCGATCAAGCGGTCGAACTGGCTGCGCGTGAACGCCGTATCGCCTTCCTCGGCGGCGGCGAAGTGCGTGTACAGCCCCTCGACCTCGATGCCCGGCAGCTCGCGCACGCTCTCGGCGAACGGTACAAGCGGTTCGAGCGCGAGGCCGTAGCGGTTCAACCCGCTCTCCAGCTCGAGGTGCACCTTCTGCACGTGGCCGCGCTCGGAGGCGAACCGCGAGAGCGCGAGCGCCACCTGCATCGAGCAGACGGTCGGCGTCAGGTGCAGGTCAACGATCCGCTCGGCCTCGGAAGCCGGGGCGAAGCCGAGGACCAGGATAGGCGCCTCGACGCCGCCCCGCCGCAGCTCCTCGCCCTCATCGACGCAGACGACCGCGAGGCTCGACGCGCCCGCTTCGAGCACGGCCGAGGCGACCGCGACGGCCCCGTGCCCGTAGGCGTTCGCCTTGAGCACCGCGCAGGTGGTCGCCGGCGAGGCGAGGGCGGCGAGTGTGCGTACGTTGTGCGCGAGCGCATCGAGGTCGATCTCGGCCCACACCGGACGGCCGTGCCAGCGCAGCGGTTCCATGCCGCAAAGGATACGCGACGGCTGTGGCGCTGACGATACGCCGGGATTGCGACTCGGGCGGCTCCGCCCGTCAGGGGCGCGCGTGCCACGCACCACTCCGCACTCGTACCGCCGCCGATGCATAATCGAATCGGCTCGGTTCGCACCCGCCGCGTCCTACTGCCGCGTGATCCGAGAACGCGTTCACGAGGCAGAGCTATGCACCGAACGCGTCCGGCGAACAGGATCCGTGCCCCGCTCCGGCCCGTCCCGCCCGCGGCCGAGCACGCCGAACCCGCGCCGCCCCTTTGATCGTTGTTCGCCGGACAATCAAAAACAATCAAACACAATCGAACAACACGTCCCGGATCGGCGGCCATCGCCGCGCCGCAGATTCAGCCGGGGCCCCAACCACAGCGGGAACGCGACCATACGGAAAAAACGCGCAAAAACAAATGACAATCAAACCGACCGGGCGTGCCACGCAGGGAGACCTGGCGACTGACGCCGGAGCAGAGCGGTGATCGGGAACGGGTTGGCGTCAGGGGACGAGCGCCCACGCTTTCGGCAGGCGGTAGCTGAACACGCTGTCGGTGAGCCGCTCGCCGTCAAAGACGCGGCCGCGGCCCGTGCGCGTGATCTCCTTGTAGCCGTTCTGGAGCTGGATGATCCGGCGATCGATCAGGTTGATCACGACGGCGCCCGCCTTCACCGGCCGCAGGCTCGCCTCGCGCGTCACCTCGTCGACGATGCGGAACAGCGGGCTCTCTTCGGGCCGCGCGTGCTCGAGCGCGTTGACGATCGCCTCGTGGTTGTCGCTGGTGTTGCGCTCGTCGAACATCACGAGGCCGTTCGCGATGCGCTCCTGCAGGCCGTGATAGTAGGGCTCGGCGCGCGCCAGGAGCTCGTCGAGGTCACCGGGGTCGGTCGCGCAGGCCTTCAGCAGCGCAGGCAGCGCTTCCCCGTGGGTGACGAAACTCACCCCGCCCTTTCGGTCGATGACGGTCATTCTCATCAGGTTCATGGGGACGATTGAATTGCGACGGGCTGTAGTGCGAGGGTACCATTCGCCCTGATCCGCTGTCAAAAGGGATTGTTTCACATGCGACCCGCCCGCCGGCCGCGTTTCCTGCTGACCATCGCGCTGCTCTCGGCGATCGTTTCCGCTTCCGGCGCCTGCCTCGGTGGCAAGTCGCATAGCGCCACGAGCACGCCGTCGGCGGCCTCGCGGCTCGGCATCGGCACGCCAGACGCGCAGCGATCGCCGACCCCGGCGCCGGCAGATCCGCAGCTCGCGCAGACGCTCAGCCACCAGGGCGAGTACGAGAAGGCGATCACCGTCTACGCTGCCGTCGCCCAGCAGAAAAGCGGCCAGGAGCGGCAGGACGCGCTGCTCGCGCAGGCGCAACTGTACAGCCGCACCGGCAATCCGGCCCAGGCACGCGACGCGCTGACGACGTACCTCGCGGATGCCGCGCCATCGGCCGACGCCGGCCCCGCCCGCTACATGCTCGCCTCGGTGCTCGACGACCTCGGCGACCCGCAGGGCGCGCTCGACAACTACGACCGCTACATCGCGGCCCGCGGCCCGGCATCGGACTTCGCGGCGGTCGAGCGCGCGAAGATGCTCGCGCGCCTCGGCCGGACTGTTGACGCGGAGCAGGCGGCGGAGGCCGTGCTCGCCGGCGAACTCGATCCGTCGTTCAAGGCCTCGTTCACCTTCAGCATGGCGAGCGTCTTCGAGCAGGCCGGCGCCGATGCGAACGCGCTCGCCTGGTACAACCGCGTGAAGACGACGCCCGGCGGCGACGTCGCGAGCGCCCTCGCGCGCACGGGCGGCATCAAGAAGCGCCTCGGCGATGCGACGTGGACGGTCGACTACCTGCAGGCGATCACCGACTACCCCGGTGCCGCTCCCGCACCGGACCTGCTCGACGCGCTCGATGCTGCTCAGGTGCCGGTCGATGAATACGTGCGTGGGCTCGTGGACTATCGCGCGGGCAAGGACGACCTCGCGAAGCCCGCGCTCACCGCCGCGACCGCCGGGCCGCACGCGGCTGAGGCGCACTACTACCTCGGCGCGATCGCCGAGCGCGCGAACGATCCTGACACCGCGATCGCGGAGTACGGGAAGGTGGCGCAGACCAACGCCACGTCGCCGCTGGCGGCCGATGCGCTGTGGTGGCGCGGGCGGCTGCTGGAATCGAAGCAGCAGTACGCCGACGCGGGCGACGACTACCGCCTCCTCGCTACGCAGTACCCGGACTCGACGCGGGCCACCGATGCGCGGTTCCGGCAGGGCCTCGTGCTCTACCTCTCCGGCGACAAGACCGGCGCAATCACGAGCTGGGCGGCGCTGGCGGCGAGCACGAGCGGCGACGACAACCTGCGGGCGCGGTTCTGGCAGGGCCGCGCGCTGATCGAGCAAAGTGGGAAGGACAACGACGCGGTGCTGAAGGCGCTCGTCACGGCCGCGCCGTCCAGCTTCTACGGACTGCGGGCGGAAGTGCTCCTCGGCGACAACGACACGAAGCAGCGCACGGCGAAGCTCGACGACGGCGCGCCGGACTGGGGGAAGATCGCCCAGTACGTCGAGAAGCAGACGGGCACCGATCCCGAGAAGGCCGGCGCCAGCGTCCTCGCCGACCCGAAGTGGGAGGAGGCCGCGGCGCTGTCGGACGTCGGGCTGTCGTCGCAGTCGGACGCGATCTTCGAGGACATCATTGCCGCGCATGATGGCGATGCCGTCGCGCTGTACCACGTCACGAAGAAGCTGCAGGAGGACGGCCGGACCGACCTCGCGGCCCGCAGCGCTACCCGTCTCCTGAACGCGATCCTGCAGCCGACGCCGGCGGCGCCCGACGACCTGCTGCGCGTCGCTTATCCCGTTGTCTATCGCCAGCTCGTCGACGCGAGCGCGTCCGACGAGAAGGTGTCGCCGTTGCTGCTGCTCGCGCTCGTCCGGCAGGAGAGCTACTACGACCCGGACGCGGGATCGATCGCGGGCGCGCTCGGCCTGACGCAGGTCGTGCCATCGACCGGCACCGCGATCGCGCAGCGGCTCGGAGTCGCGAACTTCACCGCGGCCGACCTCTTCCGGCCGAACGTGAGCCTGGAGTTCGGCGCGCAGTACCTCGCGAGCCAGCTGCAGGACTTCGGGTCGAACGCGTACCAGGCGCTCGCGGCGTACAACGGCGGGGGCGGGACGGCGACCAACGCGAACTCGATGTCACGCGGCGACATCGATCTCTTCGTCCAGGACCTGGAGTTCGATGAGACGCGGACGTACGTGGAGCGCGTGATGGAGAACTACGCGCGCTACCGGCAGCTCTACGAGCACATAGATCGTCCATCGCTCCCGAACTGATCGCGGATGGCGGCCGATGGTAGACTGTCCTCACTTCCGGGGGTAGGTATGCGCACCGCTCTTCGCACGCACCTCCGTTCCATGACTGCCGACGACATCACGCAGGTCGTCGAGATTGAACGCGAGTCGTTCCCCTCGATGTGGCCGCAAACGGCGTACCGTCGCGAGCTGCAAAATAAGCTGGCGCGGTACATCGTGCTGGCCGAACCCGCCGATCCCGATGCTCCCAACCCCGCTCGACCGGGTGCCATTCGCAACGCGCTCCGGCGCATCGTCGGTCCGCCGGCCGGGACGCAGGAGCACCTGCTCGGGTTCATCGGCGTCTGGATGATGGCCGGCGAGGCGCACATCGTGACGGTGGCCGTGCGGGAAGCGCGGCGCCGCATGGGAATCGGCGAACGTCTGCTCATCGCCTGCATCGAGCTGGCGATGGACGCCGGGCAGGAGCTCGTCACGCTGGAGGTGCGGAAGTCGAACGAGGGCGCTCAGCGTCTCTACGAGAAGTACGGCTTCCAGCGCGTCGGCCTGCGCGTGCGTTACTACACCGACAACAATGAGGACGCGGTCCTCATGACCACGCCGGACCTCACGACGGCGTCCTACGTCGGGCTCTTCGAGCGGCTGCGTGACGAGCATCGGGCACGCTACCCGGACCTCTCGGGTTGAACCGCCGCCTGCAGCGCCGGGCGCGCGTTTCGCTCGTGTCCTTCGCTCTGATCGCCGCGCTCGTCCTCGTGCTCCTCTCCGCGTGTAGCGGCGGGAGCAGCCGGAGCGGGAGCGCTTCTCCGACGATCGCGCCCGCAGCCTCCCCGACATCCCCGCCCGTCAGCGTCCCGGCGGGCGGGGCGCCGGCGCCGAATGGAACGCCGTCTGCCCTTGCTTCGGCGCCCGCATGCCCGCAGCCGCGGCCGTACGCCGCCGGCTCGACCAACGTCACGATCGACGCCAACCGGACGTACATCCTGCACGTGCCGAAGTCGTACGACGGCACCCGCGAGCTGCCGCTCGTCATCGACCTGCACGGGGCCGGCTCGAACGCGGTCCAGCAAGCCTTCTACTCCGGCTTCCAGACGAAGGCTGACCGCGAAGGCTTCGTCACGGTCACGCCGGACGCCGAGGGCAACCCGCAGGCCTGGAACTTCATCCCGCTGCCGTCGCTCGCGGACGACGTCGGCTTCGTCAGCGATATCCTCGACCGCACCGAGGCCGATCTCTGCATCGATGCGGACCGGGTGTACAGCACCGGCATCTCGAGCGGCGCCGCGATGTCCGTGCGGCTCGCGTGCTCGCTCTCGGACCGCATCGTCGCGATCGGCGTCGTCAGCGCGATGTGGAACCCGCCGAACTGCCCGGCCGATCACACGCCGGTGCTCGAGTTTCACGGCACCGCCGACCCCGTCGTCCCCTTCGGCGGCGGCAGCGTCGCCACGAGCGGTATTCCCGCGCCTGCGGTCGAGACCGCGATGGCCGGGTGGGCGAAGCAGGACGGCTGCGGCGCGCAGGCGGCGATGGCACAGTTCTCGCAGCATGTCCGCACCGAGACGTGGAGCGGCTGCCGCGACGGCGCGCTCGTGAAGCTGTTCGTGATCGACGGTGGCGGCCACACGTGGCCCGACGCCTCGGTCGAGATCCCTGCGCTCGGCGCGACGACGCACGAAGTCAACGCGACGGACCAGATATGGCAGTTCTTCGCCGCGCATCCGAAGCAGGCCGCGGCGCGCTAGGTGCGCCGCCCATGCCCCTAGCAGCAGGGCGCGCTACGATCTCGCCGTTCCTCCTGTACAGCACGAAGGGAAGCGGCGATGACCAAGATGAAATTCGGCCTGCAGACCAGCCTCAACAACGTCGAGTGGCGCGAGATCGAGGACATCTGGTTGTTCCTCGACCGTGAAACGAAGTTCCACAGCGCATGGACATTCGACCACTTCGTGCCGCCAGGCGCCGGCCAGGATGTGAACGCGAACTGCTTCGAGGGATGGAGCGCGCTGGCGGCGCTGGCGGCGAAGACCTCGCGCGTGCGGCTCGGCTGCCTGGTGACCGGCGTCACGTATCGCGAGCCCGCGGTGCTCGCGAAGATGGCCGCCACCATCGACCACGTGAGCAACGGACGGCTGGAGTTCGGCATCGGCGCGGCGTGGCACGCCGGCGAGCACGAGATGTACGGCATGCGCTTCCCGCCGGTCAAGGAGCGGCAGGACCGGCTCGAGGAGGCGGTGCACCTGATCCGCATGCTCTTCGACTCGCCGGAGCCCGTGAACTTCGAAGGCAAGTACTACCGGCTGAAGAACGCCGTCTTCCTCCCGAAGAGCGTCCAGCGCCCGCATCCCCCGATCATGGTCGGCGGCGGCGGCGAGCAGCGCACCCTGCGCACCCTCGCGAAGTACGGGGACGTGATGAACGTGTCCGGCACGCCGGAGGCCGTGAAGCATAAGATCGAGGTCCTCGATCGGCATTGCAGTGAGGTCGGGCGCGACCCGGCCGAGATCGAGAAGACGCTCTTCGGATCGATCGTCGTCTCGGACAACCAGAACCTGATCGACCGGGTGGCGACGATGTTCGGAGCCGGCGCCGGGCTCTCGGCCGAGGAGGCGAAGCGGCAGCTGCCGATCGGCTCCGGCGAGCACGTCCGCAACATCGTCCAGCGATATGCTGACATCGGGATCACGCAGATCATCATGATGAGCCAGGGTCCGTGGAAGCGGGAGGTCTACGAGCGGATCAACCGCGAGGTGGTTGAGCCGTTTAGCGGCTAAAAATTGCTGTGTGATCTGTTGAAAGCTGCCCGGCGCTCTGCTACTGTAACTCAACAATCCAGAGTTGTTTCCCGTCCCGAGTCCGCCGCGAACCCGAAAGCTTCGCCCGTCCCGACGACAAGGAAACGTTCAAGCAGGAGGTCGTCGGGTGGCTTACGCCGACAAAACACTGACCTGCGTCGACTGCGGTACTGAATTTATTTTCAGCGCAGACGACCAGGAATTCCACGCGAGCCGCGGCTTCACAAACGAGCCGAAGCGGTGCCCGGACTGCCGGCGCGCCCGCAAGTCCGCCCGCGGAGATTCGGGCGGCGGATACGGGGGAGGAAGCTACGGCGGCGGCGGCGGTGGGGGCTACGGCGGCGGGGGCGGCGGCTACTCGTCCGGCCCGCGCCAGATGTACCCGGCGACGTGCGCCGCGTGCGGCCGCGAGACCGAGGTGCCGTTCCAGCCGCGCGGCGACCGCCCGGTGTACTGCAGGGACTGCTTCCGGTCCCGCTCGCCCAGCGGCGGCGGCCGCCGGTAACGCAGGCGACAACCGAAGAGCAAACGAGGACGCGGCCACCAACGGCCGCGTTCTTCGTTCTTCGGACGTACGCTCAGCGGGCTCAGCGGGCGGCGTCGCTCTCCACCAGCGCGGTCGGCTGCGCTTCCTCATGTTCGCCGTCCAGATCGCCCCGGAGGTTGATGCCGCGCCGGGCCATCCTGCGCGTGAGTACGCCGAACATCACCAGCCCCAGCACAACGCCGAACCACAGCGTCGCGATGCGCACGATGAGTGTCGCGACGGTCGCGGTCGCCCTCCCGGCCTCCCCGAGATGGAAGAGCTTCTGCGTGAGCCCGGTGATGCCCGCTTCGGCGACGCCCAGCCCGCCGGGGGTGACGAGCAGCGCGGCGGCGAGCGTGGCGATCGGCAGGATGAAGGCGGCCTTGAACAGCGTGTCGAACGAACCGCTCAGGCCGACGCCGACGAGCGTCAGGTAGAAGGCCATTACCTCGCAGAACCACGATGCGACGCTGAGGCCGGTCATCAACGCCACGCCGCGTGGATGCATCAGGATGTACGTGCTCTCGTAGAACTCCTCGAAGTGCTTCTCGAGACGATTGATAATCGGCACCCGCGCAAGCATGTGCAGGCACCAGTACGACAGCTTGCGGTTGCGCGACGCGGTGACGGCGAAGACCGCGCCGAGGCCGAAGACCGCCACGACGGGCCAGTAATCGCGCCCGAAGACGATGACGCCGGCGCCGGCGATGATCAGCAGCCCGAGGCTGTCCGTCAGGCGCTCGGCGATCAGGATCGGCGTGGACTTGGTGACCGACGTGCCGTGCACTTCCTTCAGGAGGTGGCTCTTCAGCCACTCCCCGGCCTTCCCGGGCGTCACCGTCATGCCCAGGCCGGAGAAGTAGATAAGGAAGCTGTCGCTGGTCTTCAGGCCTTCGACCCCGATCTGACGCAGGTAGTACTGCCACTTCACGAAGCGCAGCGCGTAGTTGCCGAAGGTGACGACGAGGATCAGCGGGAGCAGCTCCCACTTGAAGTCTTGGAGGCCGGTGCCGACCTTGCTGAAGTCGCCGTATGCGGCGAGGGCGCCGAATACGACTACGCCGAGGAGCACAGAGATGAGGAGTTTGCCGCGGAGGCTGGAGAGGTTCACGCCGGGCCGCCCATCAGCATCGCCTCAGCTTACTCGACGGCACCCGGGCTGCGTAGTATCCGGAATTACCCGATGCACCGGCGGAATCGCGCCGCCGATGCCTCCGGCATGGAACTCGCGGCACCTCGTCGAGCGATGGTCATGCGCGCGCCCGCCCTGGCGCGCAGGAGTACGCTGCGGCTCGTCGCGTCGGCGGCGGTGATCGCCGGCGCCTTCCTCGCGGCCGCGTGGTTCGCGGGCACGCCGCCGTTCCAGCCGGCGCCGCTCGACCCGTACAGCGAGGCGGCGGTCATGCGGGCGATCCCGTTCGATGCGCCGCTTCCGTACGACGTCCATCTCGCATCCGCCGGGCGCGGCGCGCAGCTGCCCTATCACGTCGTCTGGACTTCGAAGCTGAGCGGGAACGCGATCGGGCAGCAGGTACTCGACCACCTGGCCGGCAGCCCGAAGTGGCAGCTCACGCAAAACGGGCCGCTCGCGGGCAACTTCACCACGCACTTCGCGCGTCTGAGCTCCGACGGGCAGATGACGCACTTCGCCGAGCTGTCGGTGCGCCAGACCGCGACCGGCAGCGTCGTCGTGTTCGATTTCACGCCCATCCCGTCGAGCCTGGCCCCGCGCTGACGCGCCGGTGGCAGGGAGTTCCCTGATCATCGCGCCGTGCGGATACGCCGATGCTTCCCCGGGCGCTCATCGGGCGCCGGGGAGAGATCATGCTCGCCGCAAGGATGCCCGCGCGCTCCGGCAGCCCATCGCTCGACGCGATGGCACCCCTCGCGGTGCGGGCGGCGCTGCTCGTCGCGATCGGCGTCGAGCTGGCGGTGCTCGTCGCGTTCGTGCCGGAGACCGTCACGCGCTTCTGGGCCGGCGGCCCCGGCGACTTCGCGAACCTCTACGTGCGCGCGCGGCACCTGCGGTTGATGGGGCTGTACAGCCCGGTGCTGACGCCCATCCTGTACCCGATCTCACTCGCCGGTCTGCACGCCGGGTTCCGCATCTTCTTCTGCATCAACGTTGCCGCGCTGATGGCTGTCGCGTACATCGCGCAGCGGCCACTGCGCATGCCCGAGGCGCGCCTCGCGGTGGCGCTCGCAGTCGTCTCGCTGCCGCAGGCGCAATGGGCGCTCCGCTTCGGACATACGACGCCGCTGCTGGCGCTCGCGATGCTGTGCGGGTTCCTGCTGGTGCAGCGCCACCCGGTACGCGGTGCGGCGGTGCTGGCGCTGCTATCGATCAAACCCCAGTACGCCGTGGCGCCGATCATCTACCTCGCCGCGCGGCGCCGCTTCCTGCTGATCGCCGTGTTGACCAGCGTCTCGCTCGCGCTCGCCGGCATCGGATTCGCGGTGGTTGGTCCAGGGGAGGCGGCGGCCTACGTGCGTGAGGCACTGAACTGGAGTTCGAACACGACGTCGAACCTGCTCCCGGTCCAGCAGGCGTGGATGTACTCCTGGCCGGGCTTTCTCATCTCGATCGGCGTCGAACCGAACCGCCTGCTGACCGCTGACCTGCTGCTGCTCTCGGCCGGCGTCACGCTCGTCGCGTGCGCGCGGCTCGACGGGATGCGCGCGGCCTCGGTCGCGGCGCTATCGATGATCCTCGTCACCCCGTACTCGCAGTTCTATGACGCGTGCCTGCTGACCGCGGCGTTCGCCCTGCTGGTTCGCGCGCGGCTGCGCCCCGTTGCCACAGGCGCGCTCATCGGCGGGCTGTACGTGGCCGCCGTGGTCTCGCAGGCGAACACCATCTACCCCGTGCGCGACGTGCTCGGCGATGCCGCGACCGACGGCGTCTTCTGGATCACGCCGGCGCTGCTCCTCGCGATCGCCGCGCTCGCGGTGTTCGCGCCGATCCGCGCCGGCGGCGAGGAGGCGGCATAATGGTGGTGCGCGTGCCCCTGGATGAGGATGCGGTCGACGTATCCGTCGTCTCGTGGAACTCCTGGCCAGATCTGCGGAAGAACCTGCCCGCGCTTGCCGCGCAGGACTACCCGTCGTACCGCATCCTGGTCGTCGATAACGGCTCCACCGATGCGACCGCGGACGAGGTCGAGGCGAACTTCCCCGACGTTACGGTGATCCGCAGCACGCGCAACGGCGGCTATGCCGGCGGCAACAACATCGCCTTCGCGCAGTCGCGGAGCAAGTACGTCGCCGTACTGAACCCCGACGCGCGCCCCGAGCGCGGCTGGCTCCGCGCGCTCGTCCGCGCGCTCGAGTCGAACCCGAACGCCGCGCTGGCGACGTCGAAGGTGCTGCTGGCGTCCGACACCGGGCGGGTGAACGCCTGCGGGCTCGGCGTGCACCTGTCGGGCATCGCGTTCTGCCGCGCGCTCGGGGAGCCGCAGGACGAGCACCTTGTCGATGTCGACGTCGCAGCGGTGTCCGGCGCGGCGTTCCTCGTGCGGCGCGACATGCTCGATGAGATCGGCGGGCTCGACGAGCGCTTCTTCATGTACATGGAGGACACCGAGCTCTCGATGCGGGCGCGCCTCGCCGGGCGCGACGTCGTCATGACGCCGCGGTCGCGCGTCGTGCACGACTACGCGCTGTCCGTGCCGCCCGCGAAGTTCTACTACCTCGAGCGCAACCGCGCCTTCATGCTCGCCAACATCTTCCGATGGCGCACGTTCGCGCTGATGCTGCCGGCGCTGCTGCTCGCGGAGGCCGGCGTGTGGGCGTATGCCGCCCGCTGTGGGCGCGCGATGCTCGCCGCGAAGGCACGATCGTATGTGGCCGTCGCCCGGTCGCCTCGCGCGATCATGCGCCGGCGCGCGGCCGTGCAGTCTGTGCGGCGCGTCGGCGACCGTGCGCTGCTCGAACAGATGACGCCCGAGTTGCCGCAGGGCCTCGCGGCGCAGCCGGGCAGGCTGACGAGCACGGCGAACTGCTGCTTTCGCGGGTACTTCCTGATACTGCGGCATCTTGTGCGCTGGTAGCGTGCACGCGACCGAAAGGATTCGGGATGCGGCTTCAAACGAGAGCTCAGGGCACAGGCGTTGCGGCTGACCCGCGCGAGGCCTACTGGCGGCGCCTGCGCGAGCCCGCATCGATCGTCGAGCGCGATCTCGCGCTCATCGCGCGCGTGCCCCGCCGGCTGCCGGTGCTCGACCTCGGCTGCGGCAACGGCTCGTTCGTCGCCGCGTGTCGCGCTCGCGGCGTCGATGCCGTCGGGATCGAGGCGTACGCGGCGTCGGCAACGGTCGCCGCCGAGCACGGGATCGATGTCATTCGCGCGGCGGGCGAGGAACTGCCGGTGGCGGCGAATACGCTCGACGCCGTGCGGTTGAAGGAAGTGCTCGAGCACGTGCAGCGCCCGCTCGACCTGGCGACGGAGATCCACCGCGCGCTGCGGCCCCACGGCGTCTTCCTGTCCTACGTGCCGACGCAGTGGTCGCAGCTCTACCCGTTCCCGGCGAACTTCTTCGATGACTACACGCACGTGCGAGCGTTCAGCCGCACCGGCCTCGAGCGGCTTCTCGTCGACGCCGGCTTCGCGCGCATCCACATCGAAGGCTGCACGCCGCCGCTGCGCGCGTGGCAGCGGCCCATTGGCGCGGCGCTGTCGCGCACGCTGCCGTTCCTCTGGCGCGCGGTCGCGGTGAAGGGAGGGTGAGATGAGCACAGCGTCTCGTATGCCGTCGGGGTTCGCCGGGCTCGCCGTGCGCGCCGCCTCGCGCGCGCAGCACAGGCTGCACCGGTTCGGGGCGTTCGGCGACGGATCGCTGATCGTGCCGCCGTACCGCCTCACATGCCCGCGGCGCATGCACATCGGCGCACGCACGGTTGTGGGGCCGTACGCGTTCATCTCGGTGCTTGGGGAGCGCCTCGGCGAACAGTACGACGGCGTGCTGCGCATCGGCGACGACACGAGCATCGGCCAGAACTTCATCGTGAGCTGCGCGGGATCGATGGTGATTGGCTCGCACGTGCTGATCTCGAGCAACGTCCACATCGGCGATGCGATCCACGGCTACGAGGACCCGGACCTGCCGGTGATTGCCCAGCCGATGAGCCGCGGCTACGTGATCGTCGCGGACGGAGCGTTCATCGGCGTCAACGCCGTCATTCTGCCGAACGTGCGCGTCGGGCGGCACGCGGTGGTCGGCGCGGGCGCGGTGGTAACGCAAGACGTGCCGGACTTCTGCGTCGTCGCGGGCAACCCCGCGCGCATCATCCGCCGCTACGACGCAAACCGCCGCGCGTGGGTGCGGGCCGAAGCGTCGCCGCGCCGCATCCTGCGGACCGCCGCCGACGCGCTACGTCTCCTGCCGCCGGCCGATGACATCGACGACCGGGAGCAGCGCGCCGCCTGATCGTGCCCATGATGCGCGTGTAGGTCTCAGCCGCCACCGCGCCGCCGCTCTTCCATCGCCGCATTCGAGCAAAATGCCGATACCCGGAGCCACCTCGGCGGGCCGGATTCCGGTGGTAGTGCCCCACGGCCTGCCGTGCTACACAGATGCGCCGCGCGCGGTAGCGGTGCGGCCTGGATGGAGCACGACATGGTCCCTCAGCACCTCGACTTTGGCATCTTCATGGCGCCCTTCCACCGCGCGGGGGAGAACCCGTCCATCGCCTACCGGCGCGACCTGGAGATGATCGACCAGCTCGACCAGCTCGGCTACGACGAGGCGTGGGTCGGCGAGCATCACTCCGGCGGCTGGGAGATCATCGCGAGCCCGGAGATGTTCCTCGCGGCGGCGGGCGAGCGCACGCACCGCATTCGGCTGGGCACGGGCGTCGTCAGCGTTCCATACCACCACCCCTTCCACATTGCCGGACGCATCGTGCAGCTCGACCACCTGACGCGCGGGCGGGCCATGCTCGGCGTCGGGCCCGGCGCGCTCCCAGCCGATGCGGCGTTCCTCGGCATCGAGCCGGCGACGCAGCGGCCGAAGATGGATGAAGGTCTCGGCGTCATCATCCGCCTGCTCACCGAAGACGAGCCGATCACGTACGAGGGTTCGTGGTTCCAGCTCAAGAACGCACAGCTCCAACTCAAGCCGTACCAGCGCCCGACGATGCCGATCGCCGTCGCTTCGACGATCAGCCCGTCGGGGATGACGACCGCCGGCAAGCACGGCGTCGGCGTGCTCTCGGTGGCATCGTATTCGGCCGAGGGGCTGGCCGCGCTGCCGAACCAGTGGTCGTTCGCCGAGCAGTCGGCGGCCGCGGCCGGCAAGCCGGCGCCCGACCGCCGCAATTGGCGCGTCGTGTTGCCGTGGCACATCGCCGAGACGAAGGAGCAGGCATACAGAGACGTCGAGTTCGGGCTGCTGAACTGGAACAACGAGTACTTCCACGGCACGCTCGGCCACCCGGCGTTCCAGCCCGCGACGAGCACGCAGGAGCTCGCGGACCGCATGACGTCGTTCGGGGCGCCAGTCATCGGCACGCCCGATGACCTGCTCGATCGCATCCGGCAGCTGCAGGAGGTGTCGGGTGGCTTCGGCTGCGTGCTGAGCATGGCGCACGAGTGGGCATCGCGCGAGGCGACCCTGAAGAGCTACGAGCTCATCGCGCGCTACGTCATGCCGCAGGTGCAGGACCTGACGTCGTGGATCCAGCGCTCGGGCGAGTGGACGCGGTCGAACGTCGCGGCGCTGAACGCCGGCGCGGGAGGCGCGATCATCAAGGCGATCACCGAGCACAAGGGCGCGGCGGCGATGCTCCAGAGCCTGCAGCAGACGGCGGCGCCGGGCGCCTTCGTCGAGGGCGCGGAGGGCGGCAAGCAGCAGCCGGAGCAGCCGGCGGGGCAGTAGGCTGCGGGCAGTCGCCCGCCCGATGCGGCACCGGAGCCGGCATGCAATAATGGGGCATCCCCCAGGGTAGCCAAGCGGCCTAAGGCAACGGTCTGTAAAACCGTGTATCGGTGGTTCGAATCCACCCCCTGGGACCAACGCGCACGAACGGAACCGGCGCCCAATCGGGCGCCGGTTCTTCGTTTGGCCGACGGCGGTCTCTGGCGCGATGGTTAGCGGCCGCGCCAGATGCCGACGGGCTCGAACTGCATCGGCACATCCACGAGAATCAGCTCGCCCGCGTCGCTGGCGGTGATGCGGAGCGATTGCTCGTCGCTGACCTTCGCGGCGTCGCCGGTCGTCGTCGGCTGGTCGTTAAACGTCGCAGCGCCTTCGATGAGGTAGGCGTACACGCCGCGGCCGGGGCCGATCTCGTGCGCGACCGTCGCGCCGGACGAGAGCGACGCCACGTACACGCTCGCGTCCTGGTGCACCGTGATCGCGCCACTGCCGCGCGGCCCGACGACGCGCAGCAGGCGGTCGGTGCGGTCTTCGCGCGTGAACACGCGCTGCTCGACCTCGGGCTTGAGGCCCGCTGTGTCCGGCAGGATCCAGATCTGGATGAACCGCATCGGCTCATCCTTCGACGCGTTCTGCTCGGAGTGCTGCGCGCCGGAGCCGAGCGTCATGCGCTGTGCCGAGCCCGCCGGCAGCGGCCCGTAGGGGCCGCCGACGTTGTCTTGGTGCCCGAACAGCCCTTCGACGACGTACGTAATCCCCTCGATGTCGCGATGCGGGTGCATCGGCCAGATGGCGCCGGGGATGAGCCGGTCGTCGTTGAAGACGCGCATCGCGCCGAAGCTGGTGTTGTTCGGGTCGCGGTAGGTGTCGAACGAGAAGTGCCAGCGGGCGCGGAACCACTCGCCCTGCGTGTCGTAGATCTCGTTGTCGCGGCGGATCTCGATCATGGAAGGAAGCGTACGCTCCCGGGCGTCGTGCGTGCCATCATCCGACGGGCGGTGCAGAAGTGCGCACATAACAGGACCGGCGCCCAGGACGGGCGCCGGTCCTTCGATGCTCCGCCGCGTCGCGAGGTCAGCGCGGGCGGATGTTGTGGTTGAACGTGAACACGTTGTCCGGGTCATACGCGCGCTTCACTTCCGCCAACCGCTCGTAGGTCGCCTGCGGGTAGGCCTCGAGCAGGCGCTCCGGCTCCTCGGCGAGGAAGTTCACGTACACACCCTCGGCGGCGCCCCGGATCTGCTCCCACAGCCCGCGCGTCCAGGTGCGGTGCGGAGCTGCGTCCTCGGCCGCGTCGGCCCAGAGCGCGAGCACGGACACCATGTACTTCTTGTCGCGGTGCGCGAACGCGGTCGCGCCCGGCTCGACGCGCCCGAAGGCGCCGCCGAGGCCGCGGATCTGCACCATGTTCACCGTCGCCGTCCCGCGCCCGATGGCCTCGATCATCGCGTCGATCTCGGCGTCGCTGATCGTGTTCGCGAACATCGAGCGGATGTCGACGCCGTGCGGGTTCGTCGCTTCCTGCGTGAACTGGTACATCACGGGGTAGGGGAACGGCGCCACCATCTCGGCGATCGGCTCGCCGAGCGCGCGCAGCTCGGCGATCACGCGCTGACCCTCCTCGATGTCGCCCGTCCAGCAGGGCATGACCAGCAGAGTCAGCTCGCCCACGCGCTCGGCGGGCACGAAGGGCGCCGGCGGCACGCGCATCAGCTGCGCGATGGCGGTCATGTCCTCCGGCGCCGCGGCGGCCCAGTCGAGGAAGCCGCGGATGACGTCGCGCGTCGCCGGCAGGAAGACCGCGCCGCCGAGCACCTGCGCGACCGGCGCGAGCTGGAACTCGAACTCCGTGATGATGCCGAAGTTGCCGCCGCCGCCGCGGATCGCCCAGAACAGGTCGGCGTGCTCGCTGGCGCTGGCGCGCACGATCTGTCCGTCCGCCGTGACGACTTCTGCCCCGAGCAGGTTGTCGATCGTCAGTCCGTACTTGCGCACCATCCAGCCGATACCGCCGCCGGTCACGAGGCCGCCCAGGCCCACAGACGAGGCGTCACCCGTCGTGAGGGCGAGGCCGTGCGCCGCTGCCGGCCCGGCGAGGTCGCCGGACGTCGCGCCCGACTGCACGCGCGCCGTGCGCCGCTCGGGGTCGATGCTGATGCCCTTCATCCGGCTGACGTCGATGGTCAGCGTGTCGCTCGCGGCGCTGAACCCGGCGACGCTGTGGCCGCCGCTGCGCACCGCGATCTGCATGCCGGCTTCCTGCGCGAACCGCACGCTCTCGGCCACATCGGCGGCCGATGCCGCCCGCACGATCACGCCGGGGCGGGCGTTCCGCGTGATGTCAGCGACCCGCCGGGCTTCGTCGTAGTCGTCGTGCCCGGGGGTGATGACCGTGCCCTCGATCCGCGCGCGGAACGCCTCGACGTCCGTTCGCGTCCCGATTGCCTGCGGGGTGATGGTGGTGGTGGATGTTGCCGTGGCCATGGTGTTGTTCCTCCTCGCTTGTGCTGTTGCTTGCTACGAGGAGATTCGCCGATCGCGCCTGCGGTCACATCGGACGCCGGCCGTACGGCACGTCGGTCTTTAGGCGGAGACCCGAGCCGTCGCTTCCGCCGCTACTGCGGGTGCATGATGCGCGGCGCGATGAGTGGAAGTGCGTCGCGCATGCGCCGCAGGGATCGGAGTACTCCAATTGGGTGAATCATTCGGAGAACGCAATAATTTGGTAACGCGCGAGCAGGCATCGCGCGCTACCGTGGATGCTGGCCCACGCGCAAATGAAATCCGTTCAGTGAAAGCACGAGGTGCGCATGCCTTTCCCGCGTCGCATGAGTCGTCGCCAATTTCTGCGCGTATCCGTCGCAGGCGGGGCGGTGGCGGGTGCGGGTACGCTGCTCGGCCTCGGCGGATACGAGAAGGTGCACAACCTGCACGCCGCGCCGAAATCGAACTACGCGAAGCTCGCCACCGCATCCGCCGCGCCGACCTCGACCGCGACGCCCGTCCCGCAGGTCTACAACGCGTTGCACTCGCGGCCCGACCTGAACAGCGCACCGACGCTGAAGGTCCTCGAACGCAACGGCACGCCGGCGCCCGAGTACATTCTTCTGACGCCGTCCGCGCCCTCGCCCCAGGGATGCGCGATCTTCGACAACGCCGGTCACCTCATCTGGTACCGGCCGGGGACGCAGGCGCACGCGCTCAACCTGGATGTGCACCAGTACCAGGGCAACGACGTGCTCGCGTGGTACGAGGGCGACATCGACGATTCGGGTACCGGAACCGGCGCGTACCAGTTGTTCGACCAGAGCTACCAGCCGCTCACGCGTATCGTCGCCGGCGGTGGCACGCCGCTCGACCTGCATGAGTTCCAGGTCACCGACCGCGGCACCATCCTCATCGACTACTACAAACCGGTGAAGATGGACCTCACGTCGGACCACGGCGTGCCGAACACGACCGTGCTGAACTGCGTCGTGCAGGAGATCGACATCGCTACGGGTAAGGTGCTCTTCGAGTGGAGCGCGCTGGACCATGTCCAGCCAGCGGAATCGGCGCTTCACCCGCCGTCGGACGCGAAGCAGTCCTTCGACTACTTCCACGTGAACTCGATCGCGGTCGATACAGACGACAACCTGATCATCTCCGCGCGAAACACCTCCGCGCTGTACAAGCTCGACCGCAAGACCGGCGACATCA
>DASUKS010000175.1:0-2906 GCA_036278595.1 Dehalococcoidia bacterium | reverse complement strand
CGACGAGGCCAGGAAGGAGGGCTGGAGCGCCGTGAGGCACCTGCTGCTGGCCATCGAGGTGCTGAGTCCGGGCAGCGGGCGCGGCGATCGCATCGTGAAGCGCCAGCTCTACCAGCGCGAAGGCGTGCCGCTCTACTGGATCATCGACATCGAGGCAAAGGCCGTCGAGGTGTGGACTCCCCGCGCGCGCCAGGCGCGCATCGAGCGCGAGATGCTCACCTGGCACCCGGCGGGCGCGTCCGAGCCGTTCACGCTTCCCCTCGCCAAGCTGTTCCGTCCGGTGTAGGGCGCGGGACGCCGCGCGGCTACTCATCGCGCAACACCGCCACTGGATCGATCCGCGTCGCCCGCCGCGCCGGCAACCAGCTCGCGCCCAGCGCCACGACCGCGATTCCGAGTGCGACGCCCACGAACACCACCGGGTCGGTGGGCGTGATCTCGAAGAGGAAGCTGCCGAGCACGCGCGTGGCTGCCAGCGCGCCGACTGTCCCGATGCAGATCCCCGCCAACGCAAGCCGCGCCCCGCGGCCCACGACCAGCCGGAGCACGTCGCGCGGGAGGGCGCCCAGCGCGAGGCGGATCCCGACTTCACGCGTGCGGCGGGCGACGGCGTAGCTCACCAGCGCGTACAGCCCGGCGGCCGCCATGAGCAGCGCAAGTGTCGAGAAGACGCCGAGCAGTGTCGCATAGAGACGCTGTGCGGTGATGGACTCGGCCATCACCTCGGGCATCGTCTGGAGGTTGTCGACGGGGAGGTCCGGGTCGATGTCGCGCAGCGTGGCGCGAAGCGGTGCAGCGAGCGCGCCCGGATCGCCCGCGGTGCGCACGATCGCGTTGACGAAGTACTGCGGATCGTCGGCCAGCGACTCGTAGACGATGGGCGGTGGCGCGGCGACGAGCGACCGTCCCCTCGTGTTCCCCACCACGCCGACGATGGTGCCCGTATCCGTCGTGTACATGCCGAACGAGATGCGCTTCCCGATCGGATCCTGCCTTGGGAACAGCGCCCTCGTGAGCGCATCGTTCACCACCACCTGCTGCGCGCCGCCCCGGTCACCGGGGCGAAAGAGCCGGCCACGACGCAAGGGAATCCCGAGCGCGCGGAAATAGCCCGGTGTGACGGCGGTGAAGTGTCCCTGGGGCGCATCGTCCTGTTTCGGTGCGCCGGCGACGTTGATCGAGCCATGCAGTCCGCCCGCCAGTGGCATCGCTGTACTCACCGCGGCGGCTGTCACGCCCGGCAGCGCCTCCAGTCGGTCGACCGTGGTATGCGCGAAGGCGAGCGTCGACGCGCCACCGGGGTAGCGATCGCCGGGGAGAATCATCTTCGCGACGAGCATGTGCTGGGCGTCAAAGCCGGGATCGAGTGTGATGAGATTGATGAAGCTCCGGCCGAGCAGTCCGGCACCGACGAGGAGCACCAGGGTGAGTGCCACCTGCACGATGACGAATGCACCGCTCGCCCGCGTATGTCCCGCCCCGGTGCCTGCCGCTGTGCTCCCTTCCTTGAGTGCCGCCGGCGAGATGCCGCGCACGGCATGCAGCGCGGGAGCGAGGCCGAAGAGCACGCCGGTGAGCACCGCCGCACCGGCCGCCGCCGCAAGCACCCGCAAGTTGACGCCCACCTGCTGTATGCGCGGTAGCTCACTCCCGGCGAGTGAGACGAGGGGCGGCACGCCCCATGTCGCGAGTAAGACGCCCGCCGCCGCTCCTGCCAGCGCAAGGAATACCGCCTCGGTGAGCAGTTGCCGCACGATGCGCCACCGGGTCGCGCCGAGTGCGACGCGGATGGCCATTTCCCGCTGCCGGGCGATGGCGCGGGCGAGCAACAGGTTGGCGACGTTGGCGCACGCGATGAGCAGCACGAAGCCCACCGCACCGAGCACGAGGAGGAGCGGGGTGCGCACGTTGCCCACGGCCAGGTCCCGCATGGGCGTGACGACCGGAACCATGTTCTCGAGTCGCGGAGTGTGCTCGGCCAACTGCCGGAGTACGGCGCTGACATCGGCGCGCGCTTCAGCGATGCCGACCCCCGGGCGAAGCCGCCCGACGGTGAACGCGCTCGACTGCATGTCTCGCGGCGACGTACTGAGCGTCGGGCCGATCGAGAGCCACACGTCCGCGCCGGACGAGAACCGCCGGCCCGCCACCATCGGGAAGCGGAACCGCGCCGGCATCACGCCGACCACCAGATAGTCGGTACGGTCGAGTGTGATGGAGCGGCCGATCGCTCCTGGATCGCGTCCGAAACGTGCGGACCAGAAGGCGTAGCTCAGGATGGCTACCGGCGCGCTCCCGGGACGATCCTCCTCAGCCGTGAAGCCACGACCGAGGATCGGCTGAATCCCGAGCATGGGGAAGAGATTCGACATCACCTCCCACGCGCTGAGACGGGTCGCATCTCCAAGCCCGGTGAGCACCGGCATCCCACCATTCGCTGTAGAGAGCTCCTCGAACGAATGGTTCCGCGCACGCAACGCCAGGAACTCGGCGCGGCTGGGCCACTCGGCCCGCCGAAGGGCCGTCGCGGCGCGCGTTCGAGGGATCTGCCCGATGTTCACCACCCGTCCCGCGTCCGCGTACGGCAGCGGGCTGAGCAGCACGCCCTCGACCACGCTGTAGACGGTCGTCGTCGCCCCGATGCCCAGCGCGAGCACGAGCACCGCCACGAGCGCGACGCCTCGGTTGCCGAGGAATGCACGAACGGCGTAGCGGATGTCCTGCAGCAGACCGTCCATCGGGGCTCCTGGTGAGTGTGTCCGCTCCTACTCCGCGCGCAGCGCGATCATTGGGTCGACACGCGCCGCCCGCCGCGCCGGCAGCAGTGTGGCGACCACCGACACCGTAATGAGCACCAGCGGCACGGTCACGAAGACGACGGGATCCGTCGCCTGCACGCGGAAGAG
>DASUKS010000174.1:0-8049 GCA_036278595.1 Dehalococcoidia bacterium | reverse complement strand
GTTGCGCGCCGCCTCGTCCTTGAAGAGCGAATCCATGAGCGGCGTCACGATGGGGCCGGGGCAGAGTGCGTTCGCGCGGATGTTCTTCGGCCCGTACTGCACCGCGAGCGAGCGCGTGAGCGCGATGACGGCGCCCTTGCTCGCCGTGTAGGCGTCCTGCGGCACGGTGCAGCCGACGAGCGCGACGAACGAGGCGACGTTGATGATCGACCCGCCGCCGGCGCGCACGAGCTCCGGGATCCCGTACTGGCAGCAGAGCGCGACACCCTTGAGGTTCACATCGATGACGCGCTGGAACACGGCTTCGTCCATGTCCTCGACGGACTGATCTTCGTCCGGAAAGATGCCGGCGTTGTTGTAGAGCACGTCGAGATGCCCGAAGGCATCGACGCCCTCGCGCACCCATCGCTGGACATCGGCCGCGCGCGCGACGTCGCCCTCCGCGCCAATGATTACGCCGCCGGCGTCCTTCACCGAAGCGACGGTCTCGCGCAGGCCCTCCGGCGAACGGTCAGCCGCGATGATCTGCGCGCCCTCGCGCGCGAAGACCTCGGCGGCGAGGCGGCCCATGCCGCTGCCCGCACCGGTGATGAGCGCCGTCTTGCCTTCGAGCCGCACGTGTTCGTCCCTTCTACACCATCTCGAAGTAGCGGCGCCGCTCCCAATCGGTGACAGCGCGGTCGTACTTCGCGATCTCCCATCGGCGCATCGCCGCGTAGTGCTCGACGAAGCCATCGCCGAAGTAGTCGCGTGCGATGCTGCTCGCCTCGAAACAGCCCACTGCCTCGGCGAGCGTGCCCGGAAGCGGCGGAAGTCCCCTGATGGCATAGGCGTCGCCGTCGACCATCGGCGGCGGTTCGAGCTTGTTCGCGATGCCGTGCAACCCGCCCGCGAGCGCGGCCGCGAACCCCAGGTACGCCGTGACGTCCGCCCCCGGCACGCGCAGCTCGATGCGCGCGGCACCGGCGTTCGGCGCGATGACGCGCACGGCGGCTGTGCGGTTCTCGATGCCCCAGGTCGCGGTGGTCGGCGCCCACGTGCCCGCGACGAAGCGCTTGTACGAGTTCACGTTCGGCGCGTACATCAGCATGAACTCCGGCAGCGTCGCCAGCACCCCGGCGATGAAGTGCCGCATGGTCTGTGAGACGTGATGCGGCGCGGCGTGGTCCCACAAGACGTTCGCGCCGCCGGCGTCCCAGAGACTCTCGTGGATGTGGCCGCTGCAGCCGTCGATCGCATCGTCGTACTTGGCCATGAACGTCGGGATGACGCCGTGCCGCGCCGCCAGCTCCTTGACCGCGCTCTTGTAGAGCATCCCCTGATCCGCCGCCGCGAGCGCGTCGCCGTACCGAAGGTTGATCTCGTACATCCCGGCGCCGTGCTCGCGGTTGTAGCCCTCGATCGGGATGCCGTACGCGATGAGCTGACGACGGATGTCACCGATGACGTCCTCGTCGATGCTGGCGTGGTGGATGCTGTAGCAGTTGAGGCCGGGGCTGAGCGGCGTCAGCGCGGCGTAGTCCTTCGCGCGCAGACTCTCCTGGTCCTCGCGGAAGAAGCGCGCCTCGTACTCGACGGCGGCCTTGCAATGCAGTCCGGCGGCGGCGGCGCGTTCGACCACGCGGCGCAGCACCTGGCGCGGCGCGACGGGGAAGACGTCGCCCTCGTCCGTGTACAGATCGCAAATGACGCTCGCTGCCCCCTGCTCCCACGGCACGACGGCGAACGTCGAAAGGTCAGGCCGCATGATGACGTCGCGGAAGCCGCCCGCCCAGCTCGAGTACGGCAGGTCGCCGATGACCTCCTCGGCGATGTCCCAGCCGAAGAGGACGTCGCACTGGGCGATGCCGTCGCCGCCGGCGAGCCGCAGGAAGTGCTCGCGCGTCACGCGCTTGCCGCGGAAGACGCCGTCCATATCGGCGGCGCCGACGCGGACGACGTCGATGCCGCGCGCCTCCATCAGGCCGGCGACTTCGGTGAGATCCATGGCGCTGACGATACCCGGATCCGCGGATTACGGATAGCGGAGCGTGCGGGTGGGTGCGTGGGAGGAGCGGCGATTTGCGGGCACAGAAACGCTCCGAGTTACCTCGGGCCGTCTCCTCGGATTCATCCTTGCCCGGTCTTTCGGATCGGCTCGCGCCTTACCGTACTCCCGGGTTCGTCCGCCGAGGTCGTCCCTGCGCAACTCGGAGCAATTCCTACGGTATCAGCAGCACAGAGGGCTGTCAATAGGCAGCGAGCGGCGTGGCGATTGAAGTTTCTGCATAACGCGACCGGCATTACCGTAAAGCGCCTATAACAGCGCTGCGTGTCGGCGAGCGCGGGCGAGGATAGACTGCGCAGCGTGAGGAAGCTGCGCATCGAGCGCCCCGACGGTCGCCGGCTCTGGTACTACGCCTTCGACGAGCGCGTGCCGGAGGTGCTCGATCTGGCGCAGCCCGGGCGCTCGGACGACGCGCTCGAGCTGCGATGGAACGCGCTGCTCGGTGAGCAGGTCATCATCTCGACCGGGCGTCAGGACCGTACCTTCCTGCCGCCGCCCGAAGCGTGCCCGCTCTGTCCGACGCTACCATCCGCCGCCGAGACGACCGAGATCCCGTCCGTCCGATACGAGATCGTCGCGTTCGAGAACCGCTTCCCGAGCCTGCGCACCGACGCGAAGCAGCCCGACCGCGGCGACGCGGCTCTTTTCGCGAAGGGTGCCGCCAGCGGTAGCGCCGAAGTCCTCGTCTACTCGCCTCAGCACGCCGCCACGCTGGCGACGCTGCCGCCCGAGCAGACGCGCAGGCTCGTGCGCGTGTGGAGCGACCGCTACGCCGAGCTCGATGCGCGGCCCGAGGTGGCGTACGTGTTCATCTTCGAGAACCGCGGCCGCGAGATCGGTGTCACGCTGACGCACCCGCACGGCCAGATCTACGCGCTGCCCTTCGTGCCGCCGCGCCCGGCGCGCGAGTACGAGCAGGCGGCGGCGTACGCACGGGCGCACGGCGGCGCCTGCCTGTTGTGCGACCTCGTCGCTGCCGAAGTGTCCGATGACAGCCGGATCATCGCGGCCGCCGGCGGCTTCGTCGCCTACGTGCCGTTCGCCGCGCGGCTGCCGTACGAAGTGCACGTTGCGCCGGCCGCGCACCGGCCTTCGCTCATCGAATTCAACGACGCAGAGCGTGACGCGCTCGCCGATGTCGTCCGCACCGTGCAGGCGAAGTACGACGCGCTGTGGGGATTTCCTATGCCGTACACGATGTCGATTCACCAGCGCGCGAGCGACGGGATCGCGCGCCCGGGCGACCACCTGCACGTCGAATTCGCGCCGCCGTACCGCAACCGCGACAAGCTGAAGTACCTGGCGGGCATCGAGACCGGCGCGGGAACCTTCGTGAACGATGTCGCACCGGAAGCCGCGGCGGCGGACCTCCGCGTTGCGGGGGCATCGTGAGCGCGCACGACGAACGCACCGCGCGCCTCATCGCTGCGTTCGAGGGGCAGTTCGGGCGGCGGCCGGACGGCGTGAGCGAGGCGCCGGGGCGGGTCAACCTCATCGGCGAGCACGTCGACTACAACGACGGGCTCGTGCTGCCGTTCGCCATCGAGCAGTCGGTGCTCGTCGCCTGGGCGTCGCGCGACGACGACGCAGTCTGGGCCTACTCGCTCGAGTTCGACGAACATTCGCGCTTCAACCTGGCGAACCTGACGCATGCCGCGCCCGGATCGTGGGCGAACTACGTCCGTGGGACGGCAGCCGCCCTACTGACGGAGCACCGCCTCCCCGGCATGAATCTGGCCATCACGGGCGATGTCCCCGCGGGCGCCGGACTCTCGTCGTCGGCGGCGCTCGAAGTCGCGGTCGCGGGAGCGTTCCGGGACGCCGCGACACTCGATCTGCCGGATGAGCGAATGGCGCTCTTCTGCCAGCGCGCGGAGAACGAATTCGTCGGCGTGCAGTGCGGCGTCATGGACCAGTTCGCCTCCGCGCTCTGTGAGCGCGATGCAGCGCTGCTCATCGACTGCCGCAGCCTCGCGCATCGTGCGGTGCCGTTGCGCCTCGCTCGCGCCGGGCTGGCGCTCGTCATCGTCGACAGCGGCGTACGGCGCGAGCTGCTATCGAGCGCGTTCAACGAACGTCGGCGCGAATGCGGGCGTGCCGTCGCGACGCTGCGCCACCGCCTCGCCCGGCCCTCGCTGCAGTCCCTGCGCGATGTCTCGCTCGACGAAGTCGAACGGCTCGCCGGCGATGCGGTGCTGTACCGGCGGGCGCGGCACGTCGTGAGCGAGATCGGGCGCGTGGCCGCTGCCGTCGAGGCACTCGGGGGCGACGACTTTCGGGCGGCCGGTGAGCTGATGGTCGAATCGCATCTGAGCCTCCGCGACGACTACGAGGTGAGCTCGTCCGAGCTCGATCTGCTGGTGGGGCTCGCCACCGCCCAGCCGTACGTCCTCGGCTCGCGGCTGACGGGCGCCGGCTTCGGCGGCTGCACGGTGAGCATCGTCGAGCGCGAGGGCCTCGTGCGGTTCGGGACCGACGTCCTCGAGCCATATGCGGCGAACACCGGCGGAGCGCCGGTGATGTACGCCACGGAGCCGCAGGATGGCCTGCGGACGTGGCGGCTCCCCTCGCCCCGGTAGGGCCTTCATCCGCGCATCCCCGGCCCGGATCGCTGTATCCAGAGCGTCGGCCCCGAAGGGGTCCAGCCGGGCACGGAAGCCAGTCAGCGAGCAACCTCCGCGGAAAACGCCGGAAGCGGGCTAAAGCGCGCCCGCGGGCCGCCGACAATGCCTAAGGGTTTCCACCTAGGACTCCCCTTCAGGTTTGGGGGCGCCCGGCCGGCCTTGCCCGGCGGGAATCAGGAGGGTTGGGCTATGAGGGCAATACGTAGGGTCCTCGGCCGGTTCCGGGACGAGCGCGGCATCACGGGCCTCGAGACGGCGATCATCCTCATCGCGTTCGTCGTGGTGGCCGCGGTGTTCGCGTTCGTGGTCCTGAGTACCGGACTGTTTTCATCTGAACGCGGCAAAGAGGCGGTGTACGCCGGGCTCTCGAAAACCCGTGGCACCATGGAGTTGTCGAGCGGCGTTGTCGCCAATTCGAACGGTTCCAGCCTGACGACCGTCGAGTTCGACATGACGCTCGCCGCCGGCGGCGATTCGGTCAACCTCGACCCGGCCGCGACGACGAACCGCACAGTGATCAGCTACATCGACTCGAGCCAGGTGATTAACGACCTGGCGTACACAACGACGTCGATCACCGGCAACGGCAACTCGCTGCTCGAGCCGGGCGAGTTGATCCGCATCACGATCGACCTGGCCGGGGCGGGACTCACCATCGGTCCGAACCAAATCTTCTCGTTCGAGGTGAAACCGCCGACGGGATCGTACCTGGTGATCCAGCGCATGACGCCGCCGGCGCTCGAGACGGTCAACGAGCTGAACTGACACTCCGCTGGGGGAGCGCGCAGGAAAAGCAGAGGGCGGCCGCAAGCCGCCCTCTCGACGTTTCGCAACAAATGCGCGGCGGAGCTCCATCCCGCATGCGGTAGGCTGAATGCTGGAGTACGACCAGACGATGACATTGCAGTGCCCGCGCGATGCGACCGCGCTCGAGACCGTCCGCGACCACGCCATCGAGATCGATCGCTGCCCGGCGTGCCGCGGCGCGTGGTACGACTACGACGAGCTGGCCGAACTGGAGCACAGCGTCGCGTCCGACGAGTACACGCTCGGCACGGTCGAGTACGCGAAGCACACGAGCGAGCTGCGTTGTCCCGTCGATGGCGCCGCGATGGTGGCCTTCAACTATCGCGCGTACAACCTCGAGCTCGATACGTGCGCCGAGGAGCACGGCTTCTGGCTCGACGGCGGGGAGTCGGAGCGCGTGCTGGAGATCATGCGCGAGCGGGTGCGCGGTCTGCGTCGCGCGCAGTCATCGCAGAAGGCATGGAACCGCGCGCGCGGGCGCGATACCTCGCCCGGCGTCATCGACCAGATCCGCAACTTCTTCCGCCTCTAGCCTGTCCGCCGTCCCCAGCGAACGCAGCGCCCTCGCCCGCATGTCATCATGTGCTTGTGAAGGCGCGAGACCGGCATTCCGCTGAACCGAACGCCGACGGCATCGAGCCGCTGGAACCGGCGTCACGGCGACTGGCGAAGACGCGGCAGCGCATGCGCCGCCACCGCGGCTCGGGCGACCGCGAGCTCGACGAGCGCATCCGCGCGCTCGTGGCGTCAACGCCGGTTGAGAACGCCGACCTGCTCGAGGACATCGTCGAGACGGCGTTTCGCATGGCGCGCGAGGCGAACCGCGGCGAGATGAAGCTGGTGAGCCGCTCGTTGCGCGAGCTGGGGCGCGCGTTCCGGATCTTCGCGCCGTACCGGGACCGGCGAAAGGTGAGCATCTTCGGCTCGGCGCGCACGCCGGAGTTCCACAACGAGTACATTGCCGCGCGGGACTTCGCGCAGGCGATGGCGTCGCGCGGCTGGATGGTGATCACGGGCGCAGGACCGGGGATCATGGCGGCGGGACACGAGGGCGCCGGCGCGGCGAACAGCTTCGGCGTCGGTATCAAGCTGCCGATCGAGCAGTCGGCGAACGAGTTCATCGCGCGCGACCCGAAGCTGATCGACTTCAAGTATTTCTTCACCCGCAAGATCACCTTCATGAAGGAGTCCGATGCCTTCGCGCTCCTGCCCGGCGGCTTCGGCACGATGGACGAGGCGTACGAGCTGCTGACGCTGATGCAGACGGGCAAGACTTCGATCCGTCCGCTCGTCCTCATCGAGCCGGAGGGCAGCACCTACTGGGCGGAGTGGCTCGGCTTCCTGCAGATGCACCTCGTCGCGAGCAACCTCGTCTCGCCGGAGGACATGTCGTTCATCAAGCACGCCGAATCGATCGAGGACGCGATCGCCGAGATCGAGCACTTCTACGTCAACTACCACTCGGCGCGGTATGTCGGCGAGCGGCTTGTCATCCGCCTCCAGCGCAAGCCGACGGATGCACAGCTCGAGCGCCTGAACCGCGAGTTCGCGGACATCATCGTGATGGGAAGCATTCGGGCGATTCCGCCGACCGGAGAGGAGATCCGCGACCGCGACGCGCTCGAGCTCGCACGCATCGCCCTTCAGCCGACGCACAATTTCGCGCGGCTGCGGGAACTCATCGACGCACTGAACGACCTCTAGCGCGGGCGGCGTTTGCGCGCCGGGCGGCGCTCAGTACCATGGCCGGGTGCCTGCGTTTGATCTCGCGCGCTTCCGTGCCTGCCTGCGCACCGAGAGTTTCGGGCGTAACCTGCTGTTCGACGCCACCGTCGGCTCCACGATGGACGTCGCGCGCGGGGCGGCAGAGCAGGGTGCGGCCGAAGGCACTGTCGCGCTGGCCGATGAGCAGACGGCGGGGCGGGGGCGCCTCGGTCGCTCGTGGGTGGCGCCGCCGGCCGTCAACCTTCTGCCGACGCTGCTCCTGCGTCCGTCCGAAGCCGTCCTGCGCCAGATCGCGATGATCGCCCCACTGGCGATCACAGACGCGATCGCGGAGTGCACGGGGCTGCAGACGGACATCAAGTGGCCGAACGACGTGCAGGCGCGCGGGAAGAAGCTCGCGGGGGTGCTCATCGAGACGTCGATGCACAGCGGGGAGCGCTTTGTGCTCGTGGGCGCCGGCATCAACGTGAACTTCGACCCACGGCCGTACGACGAGATCCGCGACATCGCCACCAGCGTCGCCGTCGAGCTTGGGCACAACATCGAGCGCGAACCACTGCTCGCGGCGTACCTCGCGCGCTTCGAGTGCATGTACGGGAATGCGACAAAGGGCGACTCGGTGCGCGACGCCTGGCGCGCCCGGCTCGTGACGCTCGGCAAAGAAGTCACGGCGACGTGGCCGGGCGGAAGCGTCGAAGGCGTGGCCGAGGACGTGGACGAGACCGGCGCGCTCATCGTGCGTACCGCCGACGGCGAACGCGTGACGGTCGAGGCCGGCGACGTGACGCTGCGCCGCGCCTGACTGTTACGGTTCGATGATCGTCTCCATTCGGCGAGCTGTGCCGG